>NZ_JBEYVC010000059.1:0-55931 GCF_040643855.1 Streptomyces sp. NPDC047072
GTCAGCTCGAAGCCCTCGCGGCGCATCTGCTGCCCGGGGTCTGACGAACCGTGAGATCGGGGAAAAACTGTTCCTCTCACCGCGCACGGTCGGCTCCCACCTCTACCGGGTCTTCCCCAAGCTGGGCATCACCGCCCGCTCGCAACTCCGCGACGTACTCGAAGGCACCCTGTCAGATCCCTACACCACCCCCCAGCCCTGAGAGCATCACAGCCCGCAGAAAAGGAATGAGCGGCATCGTGATCACGTAGCAGCTCATTCCGTCGGTGCTCCTCAGCGGTGCAGGAGTGGCAGGAATACGTCGTCGACGATCTGCGCCAGCGTCTCCTCGGGTACGGCGGCCTGCGTGCGGAGGAGTTCGTGGCGGACCAGGTCGACCGGGAGCGAGGCGATGCGGGGTGTGACGCGGTCGAGCCGCACCTCGCCGCGCTCCTCGGCGCGCTCGAGGACGGACATCATGGTCTCGGCGCCGAAGAACTGGCCCCGCAGATGGTCCGCCACCTCGGGGCTGCGGAAATACTCGGCGAGCAGACCCAGGACGATCTCGCGCTCGGCGCCCTCGAACCGCCCCGACATGTGACGCAGGAGCACCAGGACGTCCTCGCGCAGCGACCCGGTGTCGGGGGCCTCGTCGGTGAAGGAGCCCTCCTCGCGGATGGCGGCGACGACGAGGGCCACCCGGTTCGGCCACCGCCGGTAGAGCACGGCCTTGCTGGTGCCCGCCCGGTCCGCGATACCCTCCATGGTCAGCCCCGCCATGCCGACGGCGTTCACCTCGTCCCAGGCCGCCTTGAGGATCGCCGCCTCCAGCGCCGCGCCGCGTCGCCGGGAGGTCTTCGGCCGGCCGGTGGGGGAGGGCGTGCTGTCGGCGTCCGCGTTCGGCGTGGCCATGGGTGCTCCTTCTGCGACCTCGCTGTCCGTTGGACCGTACGGTATCCAGATGCCGCTCGGGCGGGTCACCTCGCGTCGCCGGGGACCCGCTCGCGGGATGGCAGCAGGAGTGCCGGGAGCAGTGCCAGGACGCTGAAACCCGTCACCCACCAGAACGTCGTGGCGAACCCTGCCGCGCGGTCGGCGAGTCCGCTGCCCTTCGTCGCGTGTTCCAGGATCACCACAAGCGCGGCCGTACCGAACGAGCCGCCGAGCTGCTGCATGATGCGGATCATCGTGGTCGCGTTCGGGACGTCGGCCTGAGTGAGGTCGGCGTAGGCGCCGGTCACGATGGCCACGGTCGCCGCGCCGAGCCCGGCGCCCCGTACGACCAGGGCCGCACCCAGGTACCACTGGCCGGTGCCGGTCCCGACCCGGGTGCAGGCGACGGTGCCCGCCAGGGCGAGCAGCAGGCCGGACAGGATGATCGGCTTGGCTCCGATCCGGTCGGTGAGGCTGCCCGCCCAACGGGTCAGCAGCGCGCCGAGCCCTTGGGGAGCGAGCAGCAGACCGGCCGTCAACGCCGAGTCTCCGCGCACCTGTTGGTAGTAGAGCGGGAGCAGCAGGATCGCGCCGTAGAGGGAGAAGCCGGCGAGGAACAGCAGGATCGCGCTCATCGAGAACGAGCGGACTCGGAACAGGCGCAGGTCCAGGACGGCGTTCTGCCTGCGTGCGCCGTAGAGCAGGAAGACGGTCAGGAGGACCAGTCCGGCGACGAGCGGCGCGGTGGCTCGGGTCGTGCCGAAGCCGCCGTAGCGGCCCACTTCGGTGAGGCCGTAGACGATGCCGGCAAGTGCGGGGGAGAGCAGGACGATCCCCGTGACGTCCAGCCGCTTGGTGGTGCGTGGTTCCTGGGCGGGCAGGTGGCGCCAGGCGAGGAGCAGCGCGATCAGGCAGAGGGGGACGTTGACGTAGAAGATCCAGCGCCAGCTGGTGTTGCTGAGGATGAGGCCGCCGATCACCGGGCCGAGGATCGGCGCGATCACGGCGGCGAGGGTGACCAGGGTCAGGACGCGGCCGAGACGGCGAGGCCCGGCGGCGCGGACGAGCATGGTCTGGAGCACGGGTTGCATGAACCCGCCCGCGATGCCCTGGATCACGCGGAGGGCGATGAGGCTCTGGATGTTCCAGGCCGCCCCGGCCGCGGCCGAGGTGAGCAGGAACAGGGTCAGCGACCACGTCCAGACCCGCTTGGCGCCGAACCGGTCCGCCGCCCATCCGGTCGCCGGGACCGACATGGCGAAGGCGAGCAGGTAGCCGGTGCTGACCCATTGCACGGTGGTGACCGTGGTGTGGAGCTGCCGGCTCAGGCCGTCGAGGGCGACGTTGACGATTGTGGTGTCGAGCAGGGGTGCCAGGCCGCCGATCACGAGCACGCCGGCCAGTTTGAGGAGTGCGGGATCGAGACGGTCCCCGGGGCGGGTACGGAGCATGGGCCGATTCCCCCTGAGATAGGAAACGCTGAGTCTCTAAATTAGAGACTCAGCGTATCTATCGTCGGGGGTCGTGTCTCCGGTTACGGCACCGGGTTGTCCGAAGGGCGCGGAGAGCGCAGGCCGAGCCACTGTTCGCTGTCCCAGGCCTCGAACCGTTCCACCTCGGTGAACCCCAGCTTCGCCGCGAGCCGCATCGAGCCGGCGTTGGCGGTCTGGGTGGTGAGGACCACCGGCTCGCCGGGAAGCGCGTCGGCGAGCCAGCCGAGTGCCGCGGTACACGCCTCGAAGGCGTACCCGCATCCCCATGCCTGCGGAAGGAACAGGTACCCGAGATCGGCCTTCCCCGCGGCGGCCGGGCGGCTGTGGCCCGTCGCCCTCCTGAGCAGGATGTGACCGATCATCGCCCCGTCGAGGTCGACGACGAAGCTTCCGGGCCACTGCTCGGGCACGGTGGGCGTCTCGCGCTCGAGCTCGTCGCGTGCACGGGGGCCGCCGAGATAGGTGTGTACCTCCGGCGACGCGAGCAACTCGATGAACGCCTCACGGTCACGGGCCTCGGAGCCACGGAGCACGAGCCGCTCGGTGCGTATCGGCGGCGGAGGCCAGGTCACGGATCCCAGATCTTCCATCCGCGCACGCTAACAGTGCTGCTCTGGCCGAACGTTCCGTTCACAACGCTGTCCGTGACGGCAGGCCGTAGGCGCGGACGCGTCCGTCGCGGTGCGCGGTGATCAGGAGGTGCGGTCCGGCCCAGGCCAACGCGGCGACGGGCGAGGTCACTTCGTCCAGTACACGGACCGGCCGCAGCCGGTTGCCGGGCTGTCCGGCGGTGGCGTACCAGAGTGCGACCGTGCCGTCGTGGCCGCCACTGGCCAGGTGCCCGGCGGGCCCGGGCCGCCAGGCGAGCGCGGTGATCCTTTCGTGGCACCGCAGTTGGCGTGGCGCCGTCCCTGCCGGGCCCTGGCCGGAGAAGTCCCACACCGTCACGTCGGCCGCGCCGTCGGCGGCGAGCCAGCGGCCGGTGTCGTCGAAGGCGAGGCGGGAGACCTTCTCCGGGTAGCCGGACATGGTCAGTTCACTGCCGTCCCGGGTACGCCAGATGTGGATGGAGGCGTCCTGGTTGCCGCTGCAGATCCACTTGCCGGTCGAGGCGACGGCGAGAGCGAGGTGCGATCCGACGTAGGGGTACGTCACCACGGGCTGGGCGGTGTGTTTCTCGTGGCCGTGCACGGCTCCGTACGCGGCCACCGTCAGTCGGCGCCCCTGGCGCAGCCAGGCCAGGTCGGTGACGGTGGACGCGGCCGCCGCCGTACGCCACAACTCGCCGCCGTCCGCGTCGAATACGACCGCGCACCGCCCGGAGGCGACGGCGACCCGTTCCCCCTCGGTCCAGGTCGCGGAGGAGGCCCAGGCGCCGGACTCGCGGACGAGGGTGCGTTCGTCCGTGCGGCGCCACAGCGCGTACGCCGTCGGGCCGGTGACGGCCAAGTTCGCCGCGGTGGAAGAGAGTTCGGCCCTCAGGGCACCCCCAGGAAGCTCAAGTGCCCCTATCTCGGCGCCCATGGCCGCGTCCAGCATCCGCACCGATCCTCCAGCTCCGGCGACGGCCACGAGGTCGCCGCGGGCGCTCAGGGAAACCGGCGCGTCATCGACGTACACCTCCCAACCGGCCGCGACCTCAGGGGAGATGACGCTCACGCGGCGACTCCCGCCGTGACCAGGCAGTCGGCGAAGCCGCGCTCCAGCTCGGCGCGGTCGAGGTTGCGGCCGATGAAGACCAGCCGGTTGCGGCGCGGTTCGTCGGTCCGCCACTGGGCGCCCTGCTCGCCCATGAGCAGCATGTGGACGCCCTGGAAGACGTACTGCCTGCTGGAGCCGGCGATCGCGAGGATGCCCTTGGAGCGGAAGATGTCCGCGCCCTTCGTGCGCAGCAGAGTGCCCAGCCAGGCGTTGAGACGTCGGTCGTCGACCTCGCCGTCGATCTCGATGCCGACGGAGGTGACGGTCGTGTCGTGCTGGTGCTCGGTCTCGGTGAGGAAGGCCGGGTCGTCCTTGAGGACGCGGTCGAGGTCGAAGGCGCCGACGTCGAGGATCTGCTGCAGGTCGATCGCGGCGTTGCGGGCTCGGAGGATCTGTACGGGCGCGTTGATGGCGCGGATCCGGGACTCGACCTCGGCGAGGGTGGCCTCGTCCGCGAGGTCGGTCTTGTTGAGGACGACCCGGTCGGCGAAGGCGATCTGCTCGACGGCCTCGTTCTCCACGCCCTCGGGCTTGACCTCGTCGAGGTGCTGGAGGACGTGCGCGGCGTCGACGAGGGTGACGATGGCGTCCAGGCGCAGATGCGCGGCGATCTCGTCGTCCATGAAGAAGGTCTGGGCGACCGGGGCGGGGTCCGCGAGGCCGGTGGTCTCGATGAGGATGCGGTCGAACCTCTCGCGGCGGCGCATCAGGGCGCCCAGGATGCGGATGAGGTCTCCTCGGACGGTGCAGCAGATGCAGCCGTTGTTCATCTCGAAGATCTCTTCTTCGGCGTCGAGGACGAGCGCGTCGTCGATGCCGATCTCGCCGAACTCGTTCTCGATGACCGCGATCTTGAGACCGTGGTTCTCGGTGAGGACGCGGTTGAGGAGAGTGGTCTTGCCGGAGCCGAGGAAGCCGGTCAGGACGGTGACGGGGACGCGGCCGTCCACCGGGGCGGGGGCGCTCATGCGGAGGGGGCTCCTTCGGGTGCGGTGGTGAGCAGGGCGGCCCTGAGGTCGTCCTCGGTGATCTCGTCGGCCGGCTGGTGCAGGGTCCAGCGGCGGGCCGGGCCGTTCATGGGGAGGACGGCGACGACCGTTTCCAGGGGCGGGCAGCCCGGTTCGGTGCAGGCGAGTCGGCGGATCACGACGGCGGTGTCGTCGTCGAGGCCGAGCAGCGTGCGCACGGTCTCCTTCAGCTCCCGCAGGTGGGGGGTGGGTGTGCTCGGCCCGAATCCCGGGGGCATGGTTCTCCTCAGTCGGTGGGTTGGCAGTCGGCGCAGACGCCGGTGAGTTCGACGACGTGTTCCACCCCGGCGAATCCGGAGTCGACGGCGATCCGGCCCGCCCACTCCTCGACGACCTCGGCGTCCACCGGCCGACTGAGGCCGCAGGCGCGGCAGATCAGGTAGTGGCGGTGCCTGCCGTCGGGCCGCCACCGGTAGAGCCGCTCGTCGGCGCCGGCCTGGGCGACGTCGACCTCGCCCGCGGCTTCCAGGTCGCACAGGGCGCGGTAGACAGTGGTCAGGCCGATCGGGGTCCCGCTCTCGACCATGCGGGCATGCAGGTCCTGTGCGGAGACGAAGTCGTGGCAGCGGGCGAGTGCCGTCAGGAGGGCCACTCGCTGCCGGGTGGGGCGTTGCCGGATGGAGGAGGCGCTCACACCGGATTCACCTCCAGCCCAGGTGTCGGAGCGCTGACTCCGGAAACGCTAGATGAAAATGACATCCATGTCCATATGAATGTTGGCTCATGTGTCACGTCGAGGGGGAGTCCCCTCGATCGGTCGGCGGTTGAACCCTGAGCTCGTAGCCGCCGTCGGCGGTTGGACTGGCCGTCAGACACCCCCCGAGGGGGTCCGCACGCTGGCGCAGGTCGACGAGACCGTGGTGGGGGCCGGGCGGGGGGAGCGCGGGGCGGCCCGCGGCGGTGTTGGTGGCGGTGGCGTGGGCGGTCCCGTCCTGCTCGCGGATGCGGATGGTGGCTGTGGTGCCCGGCGCGTGCTTGCGTAGGTCAGGACGATGCAGGCGGCCGACGTCCTGGTGCAACACGTGGCTGTGCTTGGCGAGTTGGGCTGTGAGCCGTTGTCGGCGGACACCTTCGTCAGGCGACCCGGCGACGGCACCACCAGATGCAGAAGACGCCCACGGCGGCGGCGAGGACGGCGTAGACGCCGGTCTCGGCCCACTGGAGGGTCCAGAAGTTCTCGGCGGGTTGGTAGGTGACCTTCTGGTGGTAGCCGGCCTTCGCGAGAGCGGTGAGACAGGCGGGGGGTGCGTCACAGTCGGCGTACGACGCCGGGAGATGCGCGGCCGGAGGCGTCGAGGGTCTGTTCGGCGACGAATCAGATGTCAGGCCGGCCGATGTCGACCTGGGGCACGGAGACGAGCCGCATATCGGCCATCGTGCCCGGCCCGAAGGGGGCGGTGACGGTGGAAGGGCACGCCGGATGCGGTCGGTTCCACAGGGGCACGGCGACCTGGAACATGGCGCTCGCGGCCTAGGTGGCTGCCCTTGCCGGGACGGTGGATTTCCCCGCCCCGTCGGGGCCGATCAGACCCACCACCCGTCCCGCGGGGATATCGAGGGTGCAGTCCGACAGGGCCCAGCGTTCGCGGTATTTCCTGCCCAGCGATCGGGCTGTGAGTACGGCTGTCACGCGCTGGCCTCTCTTTGAGGGACCGACCCGTGCGGTCGGCCCGCCGGACGCTACGAACTGGACGGTACCGTGCGCGTCCGGCGCCCGAGCTGTCTGCGCTCCTGCGGACGAAGGACCGCGGTCCCGCGTCCTTCGCACGATGTAGACGAGCGATGTACAGGCGGCTTGCGAGGACGGTTCCTCGGGAGGATGGGGCAGGCGAGGCGGCCGGTGACAATGACCGAGTGAGCAATTCGTCGGCGATACCGGCAGGAGAGCGGCTGCGAGCCGGTTGGGCGGCGCTGACGCGTCCGAGCGGTGCGTTGCCCCGCCTGTCCGGACGCGACCTGGTCCTCGACGCGCTGCTCGCCGCGGTCGCTGTCGTCGTCGGCGTCGATGACGCACTCAGCGTCGGGACGGGCACCACCTATGTGCTCGTCGACGGGGTGCGGCAGGCCAGACCGGAGGGAGCGGCCACATGGGTCGGCGCGGTCGGGCCGATGCTCATGGCGACCGTGCCGCTCGCCCTGCGCCGCCGGTTCCCGCTGACCGTCCTGTGGATCGTCGCGGCAGCCTCCCTCCTGGCCCCGGACAGCCTGGCGCGGACCATGTTCTACGTCTGCGTGATCGCCACGTACGGCGCCGTCGTGCACAGCCCGTACCCGGTGCCGGCCCTGGCGAGCGTCCCCGCGGTCCTGCTGGTGATCAGCCTCCCGGCCCGCAACCCGGAACTGCCCGACATCCCGGCCGAGTACGTGCCGTACCTCATCCTGGTCCCCCTGGCCGTGGTGGCGTACGGCATGCGCACCTGGCGCCTGCGTGCGGGTGAACGTCAGGCGCGGATGGCCGAGTTGGAGCGGCGCAGGGACGAGGAGCTGCGCCGCGCCGCCGAGCAGGAACGGGCCCGGATCGCCCGCGAGCTGCACGACGTGGTCACCCACAACGTCAGCATGATGGTCATCCAGGCCGGAGCCGCCCGCAGGGTCCTGGACGCGGCCCCGGCGCAGGCTCGCGAGGCTATGCTCGCGGTGGAGGCCGGCGGCCGGGCGGCCATGACGGAGCTGCGGCACGCGATGGGCCTGCTCACGATGAACGCCGAGGACGCCGACGGGGACGCCGTCGGCAGACTCGTACCGCAGCCGGGTCTCGCTCAGGTGGAGGCGCTGGTGCGCGGGGTGCGGGACTCCGGAGCGGCCGTCGACCTGACGGTGAAGGGCACGCCCCGCGACGTTCCGCCGGGGACCGGTCTGGCCGTGTACCGCGTGGTGCAGGAGGCCCTCACCAACACCGTGAAGCACGCGGCCGGAGCCGCCGTCTCGGTGACCATCGCCCACGGCCCCACGGACCTGCACGTCGAGATCACGGATACCGGCGGCGCCCCGACCGCCTCCGCCGCCGGCGACGGACACGGCCTGCTCGGTCTGCGGGAACGCCTCGCCGTCTACGGCGGCACCCTGCGCACCGGCCCCACCCCGGACGGCGGTTACCGTGTCCTGGCCCGGATCCCCCTGCCTGCCCCGGAGACGGAGACGACGTGACCGACGCCCCGCTCCGTGTGGTGGTCGCCGACGACCAGACCCTCGTCCGCACCGGCTTCCGTATGATCCTCGCCTCCGACGGCATCGACGTCGTCGCCGAGGCGGCCGACGGCGCCCAGGCCGTCGAAGCGGTACGGCGCACCGCACCCGACGTCGTCCTGATGGACATCCGGATGCCCGAACTCGACGGCCTCGAAGCCACCCGCCGCATCCTCACCGGCGCCCCCGGCGAACCCCGCGTGATCATCCTGACCACGTTCGACCTCGACGAACTCGTCTACGACGCCCTGGCCGCGGGAGCCAGCGGCTTCCTCCTCAAAGACGTCACGCCCGAACACCTCGTGGCCGCGGTCCGTCTCGTCCGCACCGGCGACGCCCTCCTCGCCCCGGCCATCACCCGCCGCCTCGTCGAACGCCACGCCGCCCCGGCCCGCGCAGCGGAGAGCGACGGTCCCACCGACCCGCACCCCGGCCTGGCCCTTCTGACCCCACGCGAACTCGAAGTCCTGCGCCTGCTCGCCCAGGGACTGAGCAACACCGAACTCGCCGACCGCCTCCACCTGTCCGAGACGACCGTCAAGACCCACGTCTCCCGCATCCTCGCCAAACTCCAACTCCGCGACCGCGTCCAGGCGGTGGTCCTCGCCTACGAGAGCGGACTGGTCAGGGCGGCGGACCGACGCCGCTCCTGAGGCGGCCTCGGCCGGTACGGCAAACTGGCGGCGCGCAGCAACTACAGTGCTGTAGAAGTATCGTCGAGGAAGTCATCACTCAACGAGCCTGCTTTCGCGCCGAGTTGGTCGAAGGCGTCTACGCGTGACAAGGAGTCAAGGCGTCACCATGCCGGAGCAGCACGACCAGACGAGCGACATCGAGCCCCGGTCCGTACGTCTTGAACTGGCCCGCCGGTGCCGCGGTGTCACGGAGGCACGGTGGTTCGCCCTCGGCGTCTTCGCCGTGATCCTCCTCAACGCGGCGCTGCTGGGCCTGGAGACCTACTCCGGACTCGCCGCAGAGTGGCACGCCTGGTTACGCCTGGCCGAGCACACCTGCCTGGCCGTGTTCACCGCCGAGATCCTCCTCCGCCTGGGCGCGCACGCCGACCGTCCGCCGGGCTTCTTCAAGGACCCCTGGAACCTCTTCGACCTCGCCGTGGTCCTGTGCGCGTTCCTGCCCGTCGTACGTGAGAACACCACGGTGCTACGGCTGCTGCGGCTCGCCCGGGTCCTGCGCACGGCCCGTTTCCTGCCCCAGCTGAGGATCGTGCTGGCGGCCGTCGCGCGCAGCCTGCCCGGCACGCTGAGCTTCCTGCTCGTCGGCGCGCTCCTGCTGTACGTGTACGCGATGGTCGGCTGGGTCTTCTTCGCCCGCCACGACCCGGCGCACTACGGCTCTCTCGGCCGCGCCGTCCTCACCCTCTTCCTCCTGATGACCCTCGACGGCATCGGAGACGCGGTCCACGCCGGCCTGGAGGTCTCCCGCTGGAGCCTCGTCTACTACGCCTCCTACGTCCTGCTCGCGTCCTTCGTCCTGGTCAACGTCCTCATCGGAGTGGTCATCACCTCCCTCGACGAGGCCCGGGAGAGCGAGAAAGCGGACGAAACAACACCGCCGCCGCACACGGCGGTCTCCCGGGAAGACCAGGACCGACTGCGGGAGCGGATAACAGCGGCGCGCCTGGCCCTGGACGCCCTCGAACGCGACCTCGCGCACGCCACACCGCCCCACACGAGGCAAGCCGTGTCCGCCGCCTCGACAAGCAGAGGAAGCGGATAAGGGCGGGCGCACTGTCCGGGGCGGCACGCCGAAGACGACCGGAAAAAGCTGAAGGGCGTCCGGCTCAGCCGCCCGTCTCTCCCTGGGCGATCTCGATGTCCTCGTGGACGCGGAACGCCCCGGTCGCCGCCGTGGCGCAGGAGAGTACGGCGCAGGCGGTCAGGAGCGCGGCGAGCCCCGGGACCGCGCGCGGGGCGGGCCTGGCGGGAGCCACGAGGGCGGCCACGCGTTGGGGTACCGGTCCGGTGGTCGCGCCCGGGGTGACTACGGGCCGGGCGGTGTCCCGCGCGGTCGTCGCCAGCGCGGCCCGGGCGATGGCGCGGGCGGTGAGGCGTCGGTCGCCGACCGCCCCGGCCGCCGCCTCGTCCGCGGCGCGTTCGGCGGCGAGCCGGATGGCCTCGCGGACCGGGCGCAGGGCCGGATGACAGTGGGCGCTCAGCTCGGCCGCGGCCAGGAAGTAGTGGTGGCCCCCGGCGTTGTGGGCGCGTTCGTGGGCGAAGAGCGCCTCGCGTTCGGAGGCGTCCAGGCTGCGCAGCATGGCCGTGGTGACGACGATGCGGTGCGGGCGGCCGGGGAGGGCGTAGGCGTCGGGGCGGGGGGAGTCGATGACGCACAGGTCGCCCGCGGCGGGCCGGCGGCCGGCCTGGGCGCGGGCGGTGCGCAGACCGGCGGCCTGGCGCACGAGGGACAGGCCCAGCGTGAGGGCGGCCAGCGCCAGGAACCCCGAGGCGAGCGCGGCGAGGGGGAGCATGAGCCGCTCGGAAGGCGTGCGCAAGGGGTGGACCAGCTCGCCCAGCGTGGCGAAGACCGGGATCTTGAGCAGGCCGGTCAGGGTGAGGGTGCCCAGCGCCGCCACACTGCCGCCGGCGAGGAGGACGGCGGAGACGGTGAGCGTCCACAGCGCGACGACCGGGGAACAGCGGGCGGGGAGGCGGCGGGCCAACGCGGGGGCGGCCCAGGGCAGGAGGAGCGGGACCAGCAGCAGGGCGATCATCGCGGTCCTTCCTCCAGCAGCTGGCGCAGCACCTGCTCGTCGTCCGGGCTGAGCCGGTCGACGAAACGGGCCAGCACGGTCGCCCGGTCGCTGTCGCGGTCGAGTTCGCCGTGCATGCGCAGGGCGGTCAGGCCGTGCGGGTCCTCTATGGGGCGGTAGGCGAAGCCGCGGCCCTGGCGCTCCCGCTCGAGCGTTCCCTTCTCGTGCAGCCGGGACAGGATCGTGGTCACGGTGGTGCGGGCCAGGTCAGAGGCGAGTTCCGCCTGGACCTGGGCCGGGGTGAGCGGTGTGCCCGCGGCCCACAGGGCGGCCATCACGGCCGCTTCCAGCTCGCCGGCCGACCGCCGTTCGTCCCGCGCCTCGGTCATGGGAACCTTCCTCACTCCGCGATCGTCTACAGTGTCGTAGACCGTCTACAGAATTGTAGTCGGTCGGGCCCGCCGTGCCAGGCGGTGCCCGTCCGCCTGTTCGGCCACAGCGAAGGGAATCGCCGGATGACTGCCACCGTAGCCCTGTCGGCGCAGCTCGCGGTGAACCCTCTGGATGCCCGCTCCCTGCTGGCCGCCTTCGGTGTGCTGGGCGTGGGCGCGGTGATGTTCGCGGAGACGGGCCTGCTGATCGGCTTCTTCCTGCCCGGCGACTCCCTGCTCTTCACGGCCGGCCTGCTCAGCACAGGCTCGGGGGAGCACGGAATCAAGCTTTCCCTGGGCCCGTTGCTGATGGCGGCCGCCCTCGGCGCGCTCGGCGGTGCCCAGTGCGGCTATCTCATCGGACGCCGGGCAGGCGGAGCCCTGCTGGCCCGCTCCCCATCCACCCGGCTGCGCGACGGTGCCGCGCGGGCCGAAGCCCTGCTCGCCCGGTACGGACATGCCAAGGCGGTGGTCCTGGCGAGATTCGTGCCGGTGGTTCGCACCGTTCTCAATCCACTGGCCGGTGCGCTCGGCGTGCCCGCGGGGGTGTACACCCTGTGGCAGGTGGTCGGCGGCCTGGTCTGGAGCGTCGGTCTCACCCTCGCGGGGTACGCCCTGGGTTCGTCGATCCCGAACGTGGACCGCTATCTGCTGCCGCTGGTCGCGGTGATCGTGCTGGTGTCGCTGCTCCCGCTCGCCGCCGAGCTGTACCGGGGACGCCGACAGAGCGGAACGAAGGAGGCACGGGGATGATCCTTGCGCTGAGCGGGGCTTCGATCGACGGCGCGGCCTACCGGGACGTGGTGGAGCTGACCCGCCGTGCCCCCGGCTGGCTGGACACCGCGGTGTCCGTGTGGTCGGCGTACGGACTGCTGGTGTTCGCCGTGCTGATGGTCGCCGGGTGGTGGCGGGCCAGACGCGCGGACGCCTCGGCCGCGCTGTTCGCGTTGGCCGCGCCGGTGACCGTGGTGGCGGCGTACGGCGTGGACGCCGTACTGAAGCTGCTCGTGCGCGAGGACCGGCCCTGCCGGGGGCTCGCCGTGAAGACACTGGAGGCGTGTCCGGCGCCCGGTGACTGGTCGTTCCCCAGCAATCACGCGACCGTTGCCGCGGCCTCGGCCGTCGCGCTGTGGTTCGTCTCGCGTCGGCTGGGCGCGTGGGCGGCGGCGGCCGCGCTCGCGATGGCGGCTTCCCGGGTGTGGGTCGGCGTCCACTATCCGCACGACGTGCTGGCGGGGCTGCTCGTGGGCGCGGCGGTCGCCTACGGCCTGATGGCCCTCATACGACGGCAGGCGCGAACCGTCGTACGCCTCCTCACCGGCACGCGGCTCGGTCCGCTGCTCGCGGTGTCATGAAGCGCAGGGATGTCACCGAGCTGACCGGCAGCGTCGGTGTCGGCGCGTGGACGGCGTTCGCGGTTCTCGCGATGAACGCCGTGGGCGGCGCGGGTGGTCCGCTCTGGTGCGACAGCGGCCTGCTCACCTGGTCCGTCGGCCACCGCCAGGAGATGACGCTGGCCCTGGCGCGGGGTGTGACCGCCACCGGCACCGGTGCCCTTCCCTATCTGCTCGTCGTGCTCGCCGGTGTCCTGGCCGGGCGGACCGCGCGGCAGCGACTGCTGATGGCCGCGCTCGCTCTCGTCTGCCTCGCCGGCGGACAGGCCCTGCGCCAGGGCGTGATGGAGGCCCTGCACCGAGCCCGTCCACCGCGCACGGACTGGGCGTCACACGCGAGCGGCTGGTCGTTCCCCTCGGGGCACACCACCACGGCGGCGCTGACCGCGGGGCTCCTCGTCGTCGCGCTCACCCTGCGCGCCCCACGCGGCGGCACCGCCCTGCGGGTCGCCGTGGGCTGTTGGGGAGCGCTGGTCGGACTGACCCGTGTCTACCTCGGCGTCCACTGGTTCAGCGATGTGGTCGGCGGCTGGCTGTTCGCCGCCGGCTGGCTCGGACTGTGCCTGTGCGCGGCCGCCCACTGGCTGCCCGCCGCCCTCCTCACCCCGCCCGCCGACCCGCACTCCCCGGAGCAGCATGCGCCCCAAGATCCTGGTCGTGGAGGACGATCACGCCCTGCGTGACGTCCTGCGCCGCGCCCTGTACGACGAGGAGTTCGCTCCCGTCCTCGCCGCCGACGGCGCCACCGCCCTGCGGCTGGCCGCCGCGGACGTCGCGGGAGTGATCCTCGACGTCGGGCTGCCCGACGCCGACGGGCGCGACGTGTGCCAGGCCCTCCGCGCGGGCGGATTCCACGCGCCGGTCATCTTCCTGACCGCCCGCCACCACGTCACCGACCGACTGTCCGGCTTCTCCGCCGGAGGCGACGACTACCTGGCGAAGCCCTTCCACCTCGCCGAACTCACCGCCCGCCTGCGCGCCGCGCTCAAACGGGCCGGACCCCCGCCTCCGGCCACGGCCGGTGACCTGGTCCTGGACCCGGTGGCCCACCGCGCGACCGTGCACGGCGTCCCCGTCGTCCTCTCGCCGACGGAGTTCCGGCTGCTCGCCGCGCTCGGTGCGGCGGGCGGGGACCTCGTACGCCGACGGGACCTGGTCCGGGCCGGCTGGCCCGAGGGCGCGCATGTCAGCGACAACACCCTGGACCAGTACCTCAGCCGACTGCGGCGCAAGCTGCGCGAGGCGGACAGCGAGCTGACGATCGGCACCGCACGGGGGATCGGACATCGTCTCTCATGAAACCCGTCCTGCAACGGCTGACCCCGCGGACCCTGCGCGGACGGCTCTCCCTGGTGGCCGTGGCCACCGCCGCGCTGCTCATGACGATCCTGACGGCGGTCTTCAACACCATGGTGGAACGCAACCTCGGGCAGCAGGCGGACGACGAACTCCACACCAGGGCGGCCGCGGTGGCCACGACCGTCGACACCACCGGCTCGCGCGCACGCGTCCTGGAGACCGGCAACGACGTACTTCTCGACACCAACGTGTGGATCTACGCGGGGAACCGCCTGCTGGAGAAACCACCCTCCGCCGTCCCCGGCAGCCCCCTGACCACGGCCGCCGAGCGGCTCGCTGGGAAAGGAGAGCGGATCTGTACGACGGTACGAGGGGAGCGGCACCGATCCCTGCGCCTGTGCTCCGATGTCGTCGCCGGCGCCCGCGTCTCCGCCACCGTCGTCACCGCCCTGGACCTCGCCCCCTACCGGAGTTCGGCCGACGCCCTCCTGCTGGGCTCCCTCGTCCTGGACGCCGTGATGCTCGCCTGCACCTACGCGCTGACCCACCTCGCGGTCGGTCGCGCGCTGCGCCCCGTCCGTACGATGACCGACCAGGCCACCCAGTGGAGCGCCGTCGGCTCCGCCGAGCGCTTCGGTACGGCCCGTCACCCGGCCGAAATCGCCCGCCTCGGTGCCTCCCTCGACGCCCTCCTGGACCGCATCCGCGCGGTGCTGCGCCATGAACGCCAGCTGACCGGTGAGCTCTCGCACGAACTGCGCACCCCGCTCGCCCGGATCGTCGCCGAACTCGACTGGTGGCACGCCCGCCCCCGTACGGCGGCCGAGACCCGCGCCACCCACGAGGTGATCGCCGAGGCGGCGCACTCCATGCGCAGCATCTGCGACACACTCCTCGACGATGCCCGCGACAGCACGCACGACCCGGCGACCGCCCCCGGCACCGCCGACGTCGGGCCGGTACTGCGGCGACTGACCCAGACGCGGGAGACGCCGCACGGAAGACAGATCCGCGTCGAGGCCGAGGACCTGACCGTGGGCGTCACCGTCAACATCCTCGAACGGATCGTCAGCCCTCTGCTGGCCAACGCCGTCCGCTACGCCGACGCGACGGTGACCGTACGCGCACGCCCGGCCCCCGGCGCCGTCCGCATCGACGTCGAGGACGACGGCCCCGGCGTACCGGAGGAGTTCGCCGCCGACCTGTTCCAACCCGGCCGCCGCGCGGATCACCGCGACGGCCACGACGGCGCGGGCCTCGGGCTGCCCCTGGCCCGCCGCCTCGCTCGAGCGGCGGGCGGGGAGGTCACCCACGACCCCCGCCACAGACCCGGAGCCAGATTCACGGTCACTCTGCCAGCGGGATGAGCCACCCGCTGCACACCGGCCCGGCAGGCGCCCGCGATCCCCACGTTTCGTTGAGTACGTCGCCCCGTAGTTGGGCCGTGCCAGGTCAGCGGCCCTGCCCGGCGACCTGAACGCATCCTGACCGCCGAGGGAGTCTTTCCGTCGGCCGCCGCGTGGCGAAGCAGCATGAGCCCATGACCACCGACACCCGCCCCGCCGCAGTCCCGCACGCCATAGCCGTCTTCCGCCCCGCCCCCGCCGTCGTCATGGAGGAAGACCGCCATGCAGCACACCCCGCCCGCAGACCACGGCCCCACCTCCTGGCTGCGCCGCCGCCTCGGCCGTGCCGTCGTCCTGTCCTACGGGGCCGCCGTACTCCTGCCCGGTCCGGGGCTGTGGCTGCGCCGGACCCACACGCTGCCGTTGGGGGACACGGCCCGTCTCCCCGTGCACTGCGCGCCCCTCCTGCTCGCCCTGGTCCTCTTCTCCGCCGGACTCCAGGTCCCCGTCCGTGGCTTGAGCGGCCTTCTACGACACCCGCGGACTTTGCTCGCCGGGCTCGCCCTGCACCTGACGATCCCCCTAGTCGTCGTCCCCGCCGTCGCGTTCGTGCTCCGCCGGACGCCCGACACCGACGGCGGCAGCGGACTGGTCACCGCGATGATCCTGATCGTGGCGATGCCGGTCGCCGCGGGCGCCACCGTCTGGACCGGCAAGGGCGACGGCGACCAGCCGACCATGGTCGGGCTCGTCCTTGCCTCCACCCTCCTGAGCCCCCTCGCCGTCCCCCTGACCCTGAGCGCGCTGTCACCGCTCGTCGGCCGGGAGTACGCCGATCACCTGGACCGAGCGGCGCACACCGCCGGTGCTGGCGCCACCCTCGGAGGAGTGGTCCTGCCCTGCGCGGCCGGTGTCCTGTGCCGTCTCGTCCTGCCTCGGACCTGGCTGGCACGGACGTTGGCCGCCGTCGTGCCCGCCGCTCTCGTGGGTTCCCTGCTGTTGACCTACGTCAACGCCAGTGGAGCACTCAGCTCCTTCCTGGCCCACCCCCGCCCGCTCCTGCTGATCGCGGCGCTCGCCGTGTCGACCCTGGTCTGCCTGGCGTCCTTCACCCTCGGCCGGTGCGCCGCCCGCCTTCTTCGCCTGGACAGCGCGGAGGCCTCCTCGCTCACCCTCGCCTGCGGCATGAACAACAGCAGCGCGAGCGCGGTCCTGATCACCAGCACGCTGCCCGACAAGCCGCACCTGCTGCTGCCGGTCCTCGCCTACGGGCTTCTGCAGAAGACGGCGGCGAACCACGTCGTCCGCGGACGCTCAGGCGTCGCCGCGCGTGTCCCGCCGTGACACGGCGAGGTAGGCGACGAACGCCACGATCGCGGCCGTCCAGGCGAGAGTGACCGGCGCGAGCCCGAGGCCCAGGCCGCCACGGGTGTGGCCCACGGCCATCCAGTCGGCGAGGGACGCACCCAGCGGGCGGGTGAGGACGTACGCCGTCCAGAAGGCGGGAACCGCCTTCAGGGCGCCGAAGCGGTGGGCCAGGGCGGGCAGGCAGATGGCGACCGCGAAGAGCACGATCGACCCGAGGTAGCCGAAGCCGACGGTGGCGGTGAGGTCGCCCGCGGCGGTGCCGAGGGCGAAGGTGGCGAGGACGGCGGCCCAGTAGAACGTCTCGCGGCGGCGGGTGCGGATGCCGTGGATCGACAGGGTGCGCTCGGAGGCGTACCAGAAGGCGAAGACCGCGGTCAGTACGGCGAGGAAGGCGGGCGTGGAGACGGCGTACGGCACGCCCAGGCCGACGTGCAGGACGTCGGCGGCCATGGTGCCGAACACGCTGACCATCACGACGGCGGTCCAGTAGGCCCAGGCCACATACCGGCGCAGCGCGAACTGGACGGCGAGCGAGGCGATCAGGGCGAGTCCACCGAGAGCGACCGCGAGGACCGGGCCGAGCACCTTCGCGAGGAGATCCGACGCCGTCTCGCCCATGCCGGTGGTCAGTACCTTGATGATCCAGAAGTAGACGGTCACTTCCGACACCTTGTTCGCCATCCGACGAACGGTCAGTACGGGCCGGTCATCGAGGACGTGCTCTGCGGTCATGATCCGCACCTTGGCACCGGGCACCTGAACACAACCTGAACACCGGCCACGCGCCAGCCCTTCAGAAGTTGCTCTCGAAGAACGGCCGGAACGGAGCAGGCGGCGATCGGCATGATGGCCGTCGTGACGCATCAGGTTTCCCTGGAGTCCGAACTCGCGTTGTTCATGGGCGAGTACGAGCGGGCCAACAACAGCCATGACATCGAGCGGGTCGTGCCGTTCATCGCCGAGGACGCCACGTATTGGTTCACCGACGGCTCCTATCAGGGCATCGACGAGATCCGGTCCGCGATCGAGAGGACGTTCGCGAAGATCCTCGACGAAACGTATGAGTTCCGGGAGCTGGAGTGGCCCGTGCTCACGGCGGACATCGCGGTGTGCCGTTATCGGTTTGCCTGGACCGGTGTCGTGGACGGTGAAGCGCGCTCGGGCCAGGGGAGGGGCACCAATGTCCTCGTGCGGCGGGACGGCGGCTGGAGGCTGCTGCATGAACATCTGAGCTCCTGACCCCAGGCCGGAGCGGTGTGGACGTTGTGCTTCGCAATCGGCGGCCTGGAAAATCGGGTGCGGGCCGCTGAACTGGGGTGGTAGGCAAGCGATGTGACAGAGAGTCTCGAGTATTCCGCCCTGCTGCGACTGATCGACGAGCGGTCGGCCGCGTTCCGGAGTGCGGTTGCCGCCGCACCCAGCCTTGACGCGCCGGTGCCGTCCTGCCCCGAGTGGACGGTGTTCGATCTGGTGCAGCACCTGGGTACGGGCCAGCGCTGGTGGGCCGCGAACGTCGCCGCAGGCCCGGCCGAGGCCCCGCCGGCCAAGGACGTCGCGGAGGCGCCGCGCGAGCGCGAGGCGCTGCTGGCCTGGTACGCCGAGTCGAACGAACTGCTGCTGACTGCGCTGCGCGAGGCCGGCCCGGAGCGCGAGTGCTGGGCGTGGTGGAGCGCCGGCCTGTCGCCCGCGAACGCCCGGGGCGTCGCCCGGCGCCGGGTGCACGAGGTGCTGGTGCACACCTACGACGCCCAACTCGCCGCAGGCACCGTGCAGCCGATGCCGGTGGACGTCGCGATCGACGGCGTGGCCGAGTTCCTCGACACCTGCAACTCCACCCCGGCGGCCTGGCCGCACGAGGCCGCCACCATCCACTACCACGCCACCGAGGGCCGTTCCTGGCTCCTCACGCTGGACGGCACCGGCGCCTGGCCCGCTTCCCTCCCGGACGGCGCCGCGCCCCCCTCCGCTTCGGCCACGGGCACGGCCGAGCAACTGCTCCTCTTCGTCTGGGGCCGCCTCACGATGAGCGACCTGAAGATCGAGGGCGACCGGCAGGTGTTCGAGCGGCTGATCGCCTGGGAGCCCGAGGAGTAGCCCGTCGATACCGTCGGCGGACGGGCGGCCGATCGCGACGTATGCCGGTACAACTGTGCGACGTCGGCGTGTGTCTGACGTAGGGGACCACCTTCTCGGCTCACCGCCCGACTTCGTCACTTCACCCAGAGGTAATGACATGCTCCGATCCGGTCATGGCTTCCGTACAGTTCGCAGGGCCGTCGGAACCATCGGCGCCGGCGCACTGATCACGTTGAGCAGCGCTCCCTCCGCCACGGCCGATGTTTCCGGGGCCGGGCTGCTGCTGGGGACCATCGCGCCGATCAACGGAGTGCGGCCGGGGAGCACCTTCGAGCCGCCGGTCACCTTCGAGAACCAGGGTTCCCAGGCGCTGGAGAAGGTCTGGCTGCGGTACACCGTCACCCAGGGGTTGGATTACGCCGACGTGCCGTCCAACTGCGTACGGTGGGACATCGGTTCGTACGACGAGTTGCCGGCCAGATCCCAGATGACCTGCGAGTTCGACCAGGCCGTAAAACCGGGTGTCGTCTACGCGCCCGAGAAGCTGACCCTCAAGGCTCTCGACCGGGCGCTGTACGACGATCTCGACGTCGCCGTCGGGTCCTACGACTTCGGCCCCGACGAAGGCGCCAGCAGGCCCGTGCGCGGAACCGCGCCCGTGGGGAAGCTGGTCGAGCGGCCCGGCTCCGTGCCGAGCGGCAGCAGTAGCGCTGGGGACCACGACTATGTCGAGGCCCGGGTGCGGGTGAACGCGGTGAACACCGCCGACTTCCAGGTGTCGGGAGCGCGGCTGGAGGGCCGGGTCGGAGACACGGTCGACCTGCAGGTGAAGTTCACCAACGCCGGCCCCGCCTGGGTGCTGGTGGAACCGGGCCCTCCGGTGCCGACCCGCGTCCTGATCAAGCTTCCCTTGGGTACGACCGCGGTCAAGGCACCGCACTGCGAGAAGCCGGCCGCCGGAACCTACTCGTGCTTTGTCGCACAGGGCTGGGTGGAGGAGGACGACGTGAACACCTACTCCTTCAAGCTGAAGATCGACAAGGTGGTGGCGGGGGCCAAGGGCTCGGCGGCCCTCACTGCCGATTCGCGCCCGTACGACGTGAACAAAGCCAACGACACGGCGGACATCCTGCTCGACGTCGAGGGCAGCGGTTCGGCGGGTGGGAGCGGTTCGACGGGCGGGAGTGGGTCGGCGGGCGGTTCGGGTTCCACCGGCGGGAGCGGGACGGCGGGGGGATCCGGGACCACCGGAGGCTCCTCGGCCGCCGGATCTTCGGGGAGCGCCTCCACTACCGGCGGTGACCTCGCCGCCACCGGCTCCGGTCCCGCGCTGCCCCTCGCGGGCGCCGCGGCCGCGGCCGTAGCCGCCGGCGCGGGCACGGTCCTGCTCGTACGTCGTCGTGCGGCCCGGCGGTAATCCGCTCGGCGCGCCCGGTCCAGATCCGACCGCGCCACGCCTCGAACTGAGCCTGGCGCGTGGCGAACTCGCGTCCAGCGTGTAGGACAGGGCGGTCGGCGGAAGATTGGCGGACTGCTGGTCTCTCGCTCTCCATTTGCTGGGCTGTCTCTCGACCGCGGGTTCCTAGGGTCGTGTCCATCCCCCGGAGGTCCGATTCCCCGGACCGCCGAACTCGCCGTGATTCCCCAGTGTTTGGAGAGACCCTGATGCGTGCTCTGCCCGGTCGTGTCGTGCTTGCGGCTCCCGCCGCCGTGTTGATGTTCGCGCTGGTCGCCTGTGGTGGTTCCGACTCCGACTCCGGTTCCGGTGCCGCGGACACCCAGGCGCAGAGCGCGGGCGCCGCGGCGGCCGGTGAGGCCGACGGTGACACCGACGACAAGAAGGAGCCGCCGCTGACCGGTGACATCAAGCAGAAGGCGGAGGCCGCCGCGCTGGCCGCGTACCCGGGCACGGTCGTGAAGTCCGAGGAGGACGCGGAGAAGCCCGGCATGTACGCGGTGGAGGTCAAGCAGGCGGACGGCACCTCGATCGAGGTGTACATGGACACGTCGTTCAAGGTCACCGACACCAAGAAGGAAGGCACCGAGGAGACGGAGGACGCCGGCTGACGGACCCCGCCGGTCGGAGGACGGCTTTGACGTCCACCGACCGGCCGTGGTTGCTCTCAGCGAGCCCCGCTCCCTCCAGCCATGGATGTCCTTTCTCGTCCCGTACGTCTCCTTCGCCTCAGGCGGCTTCCCGTGAACTCCCCAACTGCCGTTGTACAGCTGTGCGAGCCTGGCGCCATGCGGCTGCTGCTCATCGAAGACGACGACCGGATCGCCGGGCCCCTCACCGAGGGTCTGGGGCGCTACGGGTTCACCGTGGATCATGTCCGCACGGGTGCCGCGGGCCTCGCCGACGCCGATGTCGCGCCGGACCTGGTGCTGCTGGATCTCGGTCTCCCGGACATGGATGGCCTGGACGTCTGCCGCAGCCTGCGCGCCCGGAGCGCCGTCCCCATCATCATGATCACCGCGCGGGGAGAGGAGGCCGACCGGATCGTGGGCCTCGAACTCGGCGCCGACGACTACCTCGCCAAGCCGTTCGGCGTACGGGAGTTGATCGCCCGTATCCGGGCGGTCACCCGCCGCGCCGGTGCGCCCGCCTACGCGCCGACCGGATCCGCGACACCGCACGAGTCGCACCGGTCGGCCGCCGGAACGCAGGCGCTGGGCCCGCTGGTTGTCAACCGCCGCACCCGCGAGGTCCACCTCGACGGCCGCCAAGTCGCGCTGACACCACGGGAGTTCGACCTGCTCGCCCACCTCGCCGAGGATCCCGGCACGGTGTACTCGCGCCAGCAGATCATGGACGCCGTATGGGATCCGCACTTCTTCGGCCCGACCAAGACCCTCGACGCGCACGTCGCCGCGCTGCGCCGCAAGCTCGGTGACCCGGGCTGGATCACCACCTCCCGCGGGGTCGGCTTCCGCCTGACCGTCCCCGGCGACCACATCCCTGTCACGGGGGCCGGATGACCCGGCGCCTGCTGCTCAGCTACCTCGCACTGGCCCTGCTCGTGCTGGCCGGGCTGGAGATCCCGCTCGGCTATGTGTACGCCCGCGGCGAGACCTCCCGCGCCGCCCAGAACGTGGAGCGCGACGCCGCCATGCTCGCCGAGGTCGCCGAGGAGGACATCGAGAAGGGCCAGCTGGACGAACTGCCCGACGTGGCGGGCGACTACGCCGAGCGCACCGGCGGCCGCGTCGTCGTCACCGACAAGCAGGGCGTCGTCCTGGCCGACTCCGACCCGGCCGGCCGTACGGGCATCAGCATCGCCGCCGAGCCGGACATCGCCCGCGCCCTGACCAACCAGTCCACCGTCGCCACCACGACCGACGGCAACGGCGATGACGTCGTGTCGGCCACCATGCCCGGCACCTCGGGCACCACCATCCGCGGCACACTCCGCCTGACTTACCCGATGGACCAGGTCACCGCCCGCGTGCACCGCATCTGGGGCGCTCTGGCGCTCGTCGGCGCCTGCGTCCTGGCGGCCGTGGCGCTGGTCGCGTTCAGCATGGCCCGCTGGATCACCCGCCCGCTGCGCACCCTTGAAGCCGCCACCGCCCAACTGGCCGACGGACAGCTCGCCCATCCGCCCGACGCCACGACCGGCCCGCCCGAACTGCGCCGCCTGGCCGCCTCGTTCACCCAGACCGCCACCCGCCTGCACCAACTCCTCAAAGCGCAGCAGGCGTTCGCCTCCGAAGCCTCCCACCAGCTGAGAACCCCGCTCACCGCACTGCGGCTGCGCCTGGAGAACTTCGAACCCCACCTCGACCCGCGCGCGCATCCCAGCCTGGACGAGGCCGTCGGCGAGGTCGAACGCCTCGGCCGTATGGTGCAGGGACTACTTGCCCTGGCCCGCCTGGAGAACGCCGCCACCACCCCCGAACCCGTCGACCTCGACGCCGTCCTCTCCGACCGGGTGGCCATGTGGGAGTCGTTGGCCGCCGAGCAGTACGTCGGTCTCGACATCACCGGCCCGCCCGCAGGGTGGGTGTGGGCGATTCCCGGCGCGCTGGAGCAGGTCGTCGACAACCTCGTCGCCAACGCCCTGCGCGTCTCCCCGGCCGGCACCGCGATCACCCTCCACCGCGTCCCGGGCGGCGAACTGCACGTCCTCGACCAGGGCCCGGGGATGAACGCGGCCGACCGTGAACGGGCCTTCGACCGCTTCTGGCGGGCCTCCGACTCCCACCACGACGGCACCGGCCTCGGCCTGCCCATCGTCCGCCACCTGATCGACGCCTCCGGCGGCACCATCACCCTCCACCCCGCCCCGGGCACCGGCCTCGACGCCGCCATCCGGCTGCGTCCGGTAACCCGCCGTCGACCGCACGGCAATCGAATGTCCCGATCCGCAGCGGCACCGGCGCGATGACAGGGCGGACCAGCACCGGTACGTGACGTCGGGCCGGCTGCGGGGCCGACGCCTACCCCTCTGCCACCCGCAGCCGCTGGGCCGCCGTGTCACCGCGCCGGCCGACCGGTACGACACCTGTCGCGGCGCCGAGTCCGTACGCGGGCATGTCGACGTACACGGATTCGTAGGAGCCCGCCGGGACGATGAACGTCTCGTGCCAGATGCCCACGCTCCCCTTCCCGGCACGTGCCCGTCGGTTGAACGCCGACCAGGCGGGCCGGTGCTCCTTGTCCTGCTGGTGGGCGTAGGCGAGAAGCCGTTCCTTGTCGGACCAGTACTCGACGACGTAGAAATCCCGGAGGCCGCCGTAGAGCACCTTGTAACCGAGAAGTCCGCTGGACTTTTCCTGCGACAGTTCGCGCAGCATGCGCGGCATCGACATGAATGCCGGAAACCAACTGGAGAACGCCCGCAGTCGATTGATCCGCAGCCCGATGTGGAAGACGACGACATCGCCTTCGGCGGCGGCGGTGTTGCGACCCGGGACCACTTTCTCGGACATGATTCTCCTCCGTCTTGAGACGGTTCGTTGAGGTTATGGCCGGAGCTTCGCGCGAATCGCCCAGAAATGGATCGCCAGACCGACTCCCCAGCCCAGAATCGACCACAACGGCCAGAAGAACTGGTCGGAGGTGAGGATTCCCCACAGGATCACCTGGGTCACGTTGGCGATGACGTACCAGAAAAGGTGGATCCGCAGGCCCCACCTCATGGCCTTTTCGCTTTTGTGCATCACGCCTCCTGCGCTTCCTGCAGGGCCGTCTCGATGAGGGCGACCGTCGCACCCGGCCGGGAGACGAACACCATGTGCGAAGCGCCTTCGACCACCTGGGTCTTTGCACCGGAGCGCTGGGCCATGAACTCCTGTGTCGCCGGCGGGATGATCCTGTCGGCGCCGCTGATCAAGTTGTAGTTCGGGATCGTGTGCCAGGCCTGTGGACCGGTGGCGGGCTCGCCCAAGGCGGCGCCGGTGGCCGGGCGTTGGGTGATCGAGTAGAGGGCGGCTTCCTCCGCCGACACGTCGGCCGCGAAATGAGGATGAAAGACCTTCGGGTCGATGTAGAGGTCGACCTGTCCGTCGGGGAGCGGTACGGGCTTGAGGGATTCACCCACGGTGCTGCCCGGGAACTTCTCGACCAGCGACTGCGCGCTCTCGCCTGTCTCCGGCACGAACGCCGCCAGATAGACCAGTGCCTTCACGCTCGCGTTTCCCGCGGCTGCGGTGGAGATGACCGCGCCGCCGTAGGAGTGCCCGACCAGCACGATCGGTCCCTCGATGGTGTCCAGCAGTGCCTTGACCTGAGCCGCGTCAAAGGCGAGCCCTCGCAGGGGATTTGCCGCGGCGACCACGGAATGGCCGTCGGTGACAAGCCGTTTGACGACGGCGTTGAAGCCGCTGCTGTCGGCAAAGGCTCCGTGCACGAGCACGATCGTCGGTTTCCCGCTCACCATGGACCAACCTCTCCTTCGGAGTACGACCACTTCACGCTCGACGCAAAGCTAGGGCGGCGCACTGGACAGGAATTGAATGAGACCGGGCCCCCGTTCCCGGTGCGCTTCACTGATCATTCAGTCGACGTCAAGCCGGTTCGGCCAATCTGAGCGCCTCGAAGGACCGATGCAGGACAGATGACTGGGGGGTGCCGATGGTGTCGGACGAGGAAGCCGATGTGGTGGTGATCGGATCGGGCATGGGCGGCCTCGCGGCGGCGCGCACGGTCGCACAGTTCGGCGGGAAACGTGTTCTCGTCCTCGAACAGCACTACACGCTCGGCGGGATGACGCACGAGTTCTCCCGCGCCGGGCGATACCGGTTCGGTACCGGGCTGCATTACATGAGTGCGAGCGCCGGCCCGTTCCTCGGGTTCATGACGGACGGGAGGGCGCAGCTCTCACCGCTGCCGGACGATTACGACGCCCTGCACTTCCCGGGGTTCGATTTCGCCGTCCCCGCCACGAGGGAACGGTTCCGTGAGCGTCTGAAGGAACGGTTCCCTGCAGAGTCCGACGCGATCGACCGCTTCTTCCGGACCACCAGCTGGGCGATGGCCGGGCTGACCGCGCGCAATGTCTCCGCCTCGTTGCCCGCCGGCATACGGAGAGCGGGCGCGCCCCTCGTCGAGCGGCTCTTCCCGTCGGAGTTCCGGTCGTTGCGGGACCAGGTTTCCCGTAGCTTCCGGGATCCGCGGCTGCGCGCCGTCCTCGCCGCGCGATGGGGGCTCTACGGCACTCCGCCGGCGTCGAGCGCGTTCGGCTATCACGCGGCGGTCCCGCTGACCTTCTTCATGGAAGGCACCGCACATCCCGTGGGCGGCCCGCAGGAGCTCAACCGCGTCGTCCTGGAGATCCTTGAGCGGTACGGCGTGGAGCTGCGCTCCCGGCAGAGAGTCCATGAGGTCGTCGTCGAGGGCGGGAAGGTGGCCGGTGTCGACGTCGAGGACACCGCCACCGGCCGCCGCTACCGGGTGCGGACGGACACCGTCGTCTCGGCGGCGGGAGTGCGCAACACGTACGCCCTGATCGGGAAGAGCGATGAACTGGCCGATCTGCCCGAGGAGCGGTCGGCGGTCATGCTGTTCCTCGGACTGGACCGTTCTCCGGCGGAGTTCGGGCTGCGCGGCGAGAACCACTGGTTCATGCCGGACCTCGATGACCAGGAGAGCGCCCAACGCCCGGTGGGGGAGGGCACGTTGTACGTGTCGTTCGCCTCGCTCAACAACCCGGCCGCACGTTTCCACACGGTGGAGTTGCTGGAACTCGTCGATCCCAAGGTGGTCGATCAATGGCGCGGGACGCACGAACGGCCGGACAGCTACCGCAAGTTCAAGGACGAGCTGACCGGACGCATGCTCGCCCGCCTGGAGGAGCGCTGGCCCGGTTTCCGGGAGACGGTCGCCTTCGCCGAACTGGCGACGCCGTTGTCCTTCGAGACCTATCAGCACAGCGTGCGAGGCTCTTTCTACGGGCTCGCGGCGACTCCTCAGCGGTTGCGCTCGGCGCGGGCGGGATGCCGTACTCCGGTCAAGGGCCTGTTCGTGGCCGGGCAGGACGCCTGGGGGTCCGGTGTGGTGGGGGCGTTGGCGGGCGGGTTGATGGCGGCGAACGCCGTCCTGAAACCACGGCAGTTGGGGACGATGTGGCGGGCCATCGGTTCCGGCGGGGTGGCCCGGCAGCCGGCCACGCCCTGGGAGGGGTATCTGCGCGTGGCCGGCATCGAGGTGCTGACCCCGACGGTCCGCAGGATCCGCCTCGCACCCCTGGACGGGTCCGCGCTGCCGTTCTCGTTCACCGCCGGGCAGTACGTGAAGGTCGAGTTGCCCGTCGCCGTCGAGCCGATCGAACGGTCGTACTCGATCTGCAGCAGTCCCGGCGAGAGCGGCTTCGTCGAGATCGCCGTGAAGCACGAGCCGGACGGGCTGGGGTCGGGGTTCCTGCACGAGGAGTTGGAGGCCGGGTTGGCGTTGCGGGTAAGCGGCCCGCACGGCGAGTTCACGTGGGAGCCGGGCGCTGAAGAGGGCACGCTCCTGCTCATCTCCGGGGGCGTCGGGATCACCCCGCTGATGAGCGTCCTGCTCGCCGCCGCCGACGCCGGTCACACGGGTCGGATCGTCCTGCTGGCGAGCTACCGGACCGAGGCCGAGGTGGTGTTCGGGCCGGAGATCGAAGCGCTGCGGGCCCGGTTGCCGGGGCTGGAGGTGTCGGTCTTCGCCACCGACCGCACAGGACGGATCGGCCTCGACGAGTTGCTGCCCCACGCGGGCCCGACGACCCGCGTGCACCTGTGCGGGCCGGCGCCCATGATGCAGGACCTGATCGGTCGCCTGGCGGAACTGGGGGTGCCGCGCGAGGCCGTCCACACCGAGGCGTTCGTGTCGGGCCGGAGCAAGGAGTCCCGCCGGGAGAAGGCGCACGCCATCGCCGTAGCCGCCGCGGCGGCCGGTGTCACCGAGTTCATGATCGGTACGGTGGGCGGGACCCCGGCGTTCCCGTGCCGCCCCGGGCAGTCGGTCCTCGACGCCGCCAACGCCGTCGGTGTCGCCCTGCCCCAGTCCTGCGGCGAAGGCGCCTGCGGCACCTGTCGGGTGCGGGTGCTCTCGGGCGCCTACGAGACCGACGACCGCGGGATGTTCTCCGCCGACGAGTTGGCGGCGGGCTGGCGGCTGGCCTGCCAGACACTGCCCACCGAGGACCTGGTGATCGGTCAGTAGGACGGGCCGACCGCGGTCACTGTCCGCGCCGCCACGGTGGTGCAGGACCTGATCGTCGCGCCCCTCTGCGACCCGCCACGCTCGGGCCTGGCCACCTGGTACGGGCTGCTCGGCGAAATGTGGCTGGCGGCCGGAACACTGGACGAGGCCGACGCGGCGCTCGACCGGGCGGACCGGGCCGTGGCAACGTACGGCCAGCGCTACTGTTCGCCCGTCGTGCCGAGGAACTGCTGGCCGAGTTCGCGGACGACACATCCCGTTGACCCGCCATACATGACGGCGACACAACTCCCCCTGGAACTGGGCCGGTTCCGCCCGGCGGTCGCCTCCGCCGATGGACCCGGGCCGCAAAGCAACCGTAAAGTGGCTACGCCGCAGCCGATGGGGGTCGGCCGTGAGCAGGGGTGGGGTGGGCATGGCTTCCTCCGGCGGGCATCTGCGGCTGCAGATCCTCGGTCCGTTGCGGATCTGGCGGGACGGCGTCGAACGGGACCCCGGGCCTCGGCAGCAGTCGTACATGCTCGCGATCCTCCTCGCCCGCGCGGGCAGGCCGGTCAGCACGAGCGAGTTGATCGACCTGATCTGGGAAGAGGACGTCCCGGCGTCGGCGGTGAACATCCTCCAGAAGTACGTCGGCGCGTTGCGACGGCTGCTCGAACCTGCGTTGCCCGCCCGCGAAGCCGGCTCGTTCCTCCACCGGCGCGGCCATTCCTACCTCTTCACCGTCGGCTCCGCCACGCTCGACCTCGTCGCCTTCCGAGAACGAGTCGACGCGGCGAGGGCCGCGCCCCACGATCACAAGGCGGCCCTCGACCACTACGTCGAGGCGCTCGGGCTCTGGCACGGCTCGGCGGGCGACGGCATCGCCGAGGGGACGAGCGCCACGACGGTCTTCGCCGCACTCGACAACGAGTTCTACGACGTCTGTACGGCGGCGGCGGAGCTCGCCGTGTCGACGGGCCGACCGGAGCGGGTGCTCACGGCTCTCCAACTGGCCGCGTCGATGGCCCCGTTCAACGAACCCGTGCTGGCCGCTCTCATCGGCGTTCTGGGCGCCATGGGCCGCCAGGCGGAGGCGCTGTCGGTGTTCCGTCAGGTCCGCGACCGGCTCGCCGAGGAGCTCGGCATCGACCCGGGGCCGGCACTGGAGGACGTACAGCGGCGGATTCTCACGCAGCCCCCGGTGCCGCCGCCGGTGCGGGTGGCGGGCGAGGAGGCCGGGCGGTCCACGGCGGCCGCCTTGTTCGGCCGGACCGAGGAACTCGCGGCGCTGCGGCGCATCGTGGAGGGCGCACTCGCCGGCGACACCGCGATCGGTGTCGTCGAAGGCGAACCGGGCGCGGGCAAGACCCGGCTGCTGGAGGAGGCCGCCTCCGTGGCGGGCCGGCTGGGCGCACTCACCGTCTGGGGTGCCTGCCTGGAGGGCGACGGGACACCGGCGATGTGGCCGTGGGAGCAGGCACTGAACCAGGTCGTCCACAGCCTGCCCGCTCCGGCGGGCGACCAGTGGCTCACCGGCGGACTGGGAAGCCTGCTTGCGGCGCGGGACGACGCGCCCCGTGAACTACCCGACGGCAACGCCCAGTTCCGGCTGTTCGAACAGGTCGTCGCCCTCGTCGGACAGGCCTCGGCGCAGCGGCCGATACTCCTGATCCTCGATGACCTCCAATGGGCCGACGTCACCTCCCTGCAGCTGTTGCAGCACCTGGCGGGACGGCTGCCCCGGGGGACCGCGATCATCGGTGCCTTGCGCGACCGCGCACCGACGCTCAGCTCGGATCTCTCCCGGGTACTGGCCGCCGTCGGCAGGCTGCCCGGCCACCGGAGGTTCCGGCTCGGCCCGCTCGGACCGGCCGACGTGGCCGAACTCGTCCGGCACGAGGCCGGCCAGGATCCCGGCGACGCCGTCGCCCGCGCCATCCACGCCCGTACCTCCGGCAATCCGTTCTTCGTCCGCGAACTGTCCCGGCTCCTCAGCGGGAGCGGTGCGATCGGCGACGGCGGGACATCCGCCCCGGCCGGGGTCCCGGCCACCGTCCACGACGTCGTCCGGGACCGGATGGCCGGACTCGACGACCACGCCCGCGACCTGCTGCGGGTGGCCGCGCTCATCGGCCGCGACGTCGACCTCAGACTGCTGTCCCGCGCCACCGGCGTGGGCGTCGCGGACTGCCTCCACCACCTGGAACCGCTGCACACGCTCGGGCTGCTCGAATCGGACCCGCAGGACCCGTCCTCGCTTCGCTTCGCCCACGACCTGGTGCGCGAGTCGGTCTCCGAGACCGTGACCAAAGGGCAGGTCACCCAGCTGCATCTGCGCGTCGCGGACGCGCTCGAACAGATCCACGCCGACGACGAGGACGTCGCCGAACGCCTCGCCTACCACCTGTGGTCCGCCGGGCCCCTCGCCGAGCCCGTGCGCGTCGCGGAGGCGCTGATCCGCGCCGGCCGCCGCGCGGCCGCCAAACTCGCCTTCGAGTCCGCCAACCGGCAACTGCGCTCCGCCGTACAGGTCACCCGGGCCTCCGGACTCATGGAACTGGAGTTCTCCGCCCTCACGTTGCTCGCCATCGTCGTCCGACGACAGGCGGGCTACGACGCCTCGACCTTCGACCTTCTGGAGCGGGCCGAATACCTGGCCGGCACCCTCGGCCGGGAGCCGGAGGCCGCCGACTTCCTCTTCATCCGCATGATGGGCGCCTACACCTCCATCGAGAAGGGCCGCGGGGAGATGGCCCGCCGACTGCACGAACTCGGCCAGGTGTCCTCCGATCCGGCCGTCCGCCGCTACGCCCGGCACGCCTGGGGCCTGCACCAGTGGGACATCGGCAACATCGGCGAGGCGTACCGGTGCTTCGTCAAGGAGGATGTCGCCGCCGGCGGCACCGTCGCCCCGGACGAGGAGACACCGCTCCGGCGGGACGGCAGCATCCCCGGGGAAGGGCCCGGCTGGCGGGCCGTCATGACCGCGCTGCACGGCGATGTCGAGGCGGCGCTGGCTTTCGTCGACACCTGGGACACCCCGGAGGACCCGTACGCGGCCTCGGTCTGGGTCTACTACACGACCATGATCACTTCCATGGCCGGAGACGCCGAGGCGGCACGGCGCGCCGGCGAGCGGTGGGCCGCCTCCGGCTTCGTGCGGCTGCGCGCCGCCAACATCGACCTCTACATCCGGCAGTTCTGGTGCTGGGCACGCGCCCTCACCGGCGAGGATCCGGCCGGCGCCGCGACAGAGGCCGAAGACCTCCTGGCCGCCCACCTGCTCGATCCGCCGCAATGGGGCGTCGCCTACCACTACGCCCTGATCGCCGAGATGTGGCTGGCAGCCGGATCGCCCGACCGGGCCGAGTCCGCTCTCGACCGAGCCGACCAGGCGATATGGGACTACGGCCAGCGCTACGCCGAAGGGCTCCTACTCCTGCTGAGGGCACGCCTGTTGCAGGCCCGCGGCGCACCCCTCACCACGGTCCGGGCCGCCGCCGAACGCGCCCACACGCAATCCACCGCACGCGAGGCCCACTTGTTCGCACGACGCGCCGAACAACTCTCGCAGGACCTGGAGGCCATCCATGACCGCAGGTCCTGACGAGGCACAGAGCGGGCTGACAGCCCTGGCCCGTGGGCTCTCGGCGCCGAAGGGCTTCGTCGATGCCAGCTTTGCCGCGCCTCCCCCCGGAACGATTCGCCTGCTGGGCGGCATCCCCGCACCCGAGGCCCTGCCCGTCGAGGCGATCGGCCAGGCCGCGGCGCGGCTGTGGCAGACCCCCGACGCCGCGGTCGCGAGCCTGCAGTACGCGCCGGCCCGCGGATCCGACGCGCTGTGCGACTGGATCGCGAAACGGGAGGGCGTCGACCCGAGCCGGATCGTGGTGACGAACGGCGGCATGCACGGCCTCGGACTGGCAGTACTGACCGTCGTCGAACGCGGCGCCACCGTCGCGGTGGACGATCCGGTGTTCCCGGGGTTCCTGTGGGCCCTGGAGGTGTCGACGACACGGATCCTGCCGGTACCGGTCCTGGCCGACGGCTTCGACGTCGAACACCTCGCCCGGCGGCTCGCCGGCGGCGTCCGGATCGCCGCGGCCTACACCGTGCCCGACTTCCACAACCCCGCCCAGGTCAGCCTCTCGGCGCCGAAGCGACAGGCACTGACCGAACTCGCCGAGCGGTACGGCTTCTACGTGATCGTCGACAACCCGTACCGCGAACTGCGCTTCGACGGCCGGGACCAGGGCGTCGACGCCTTCAACCAGTCGGACCGGGCGATCCACGTCAACTCCTTCACCAAGACGCTCGGCCCCGGCTGGCGCGTGGGCTGGCTCGTGCTGCCGGATCACCTCGTGGACCCGGTGACCCGGCTGCGCAACCGCCTCGACGTCCACACCTCCTCGGTGACCCAGGCGATCGTCGAACGGCTGCTCACCGACGACGCCTCATGGTTCGACCGGGTCGTGGAGAGCGCCGCCGCGCTGTACCGAGAACGCGCCCGCGTGCTGGTCGACGCCCTGCGGGAACAACTCCCGGGCGCCTTCCACGTCGTAGCACCCGAAGGCGGGCTGTTCCTGTGGCCGCGGCTCACCGACGACGCCGTGAACCCCGCGGCGCTGTTCCGGCGGGCGGCCGCCCACGGCGTGCTCTACCAGCCGGGCGAGTTCTTCGCGGCGGACCCCCGGCGGCCCTCGTCGACCCGGCACCTGCGGTTGTCCTACAGCGACCGCACGCCGGACGAACTGCGGGAGGCCGTACGACGACTGGCGCTCGCCTTCCGTAGCTCTTCCGGCTGAGCACGCACGCGAGCAACGACCTGTGGTGGACTCCCTGGAGGCGGCTCATGACCGACGTTCGGCTCCCCCTGCGCGCACTCGTCCCGTTCGCCGCCGGTTCGGTCGGCATGGGCATCTGGGTCACCGTGCCGGGCATCTTCCTGCTGTACTTCCTCACCGATGTGCTGGGCGTGCCGCCGTCCACGGCCGGGCTCGCGCTGCTGCTGCCGAACGTCGCCGACATCGTGACGCACCCGTGGGTGGGGCGAATCTCCGACGTCGGCCTGGCGGGCAGCGGCCACCGCCGGCGACTGATGCTGGCCGGCTGCGTCGTGATCCTCGCCTTCGTGGCCCTGTTCGCCGTGCCGTCGGACCTGCACGGGACGAGCGCCGCGATCTGGGTCGCGGTGGCGCTGGTCGTCGGCAACCTGCTCTACTCGCTCTACCAGGTCTCCTACCTCGCCACACCGGCCGACCTGGACATCGGGTACCACGAGCGGACCCGTCTCATGGGCTACCGCAGTGTGGTGATCATCGTGAGTGTGCTGCTCGCCGGTGTGGCCGCGCCGGTGGTCGCGGGCGACGATCCGGGCGTCGGCGACTACACGAGAATGGCCCTGCTGCTCGGTGCGGTCATGCTCGTGGCGATGCTGGTCGGCATCCACGGCGTCGCCCGCCTCCACCGGGCCGCGCCGGGCGTCCCGGCCGAGCCGGGGCACCGGGGCGGGCTGCTGGTGGCGCTGCGCGACCGGCAGTTCCGTGCGCTGACCGCGTCCTATCTGACCGTGGCGATCACGATGAACCTGGTACTGGCCGCGATGCCGTACTTCGCCGAGTACGAGCTGGGCCGTTCCTCACTCACGTCCGTGCTCATCGCGGCGTTCATGGCGCCGGCGGTCCTGACCACGCCCCTGTGGGTGCTGGTGGCCCGGCGTCTGGGCAAGCAGCGCAGCCTGCTCGTCGCGCAGGCCGCGTTCGTGGGCGGCTCGCTGGTGCTGGCCCTGGGCGCCGGTGTGGGCCTGCCCCTGCTGATCGCGGCCGTGACCGTGCTGGGCGTCGCGTTCGCCGCGATGCAGCTGATGCCGCTGTCGATGGTGCCCGACGTCATCGCCGCCGCCGGGTCGAACGGCAGTGCCAGTGCCGGCAGTTACACCGGCGTGTGGACCGCCGCGGAGGCCACCGGCGGCGCGCTGGGGCCGTACGTGTACTCGGCCTGCCTGGCAGCGGGCGGGTTCGTGGCCAGTACGGCGGGGGAGCACACCACGCAGTCCTCCGGCGCGCTGGCGGCCGTACGCTACGGCTTCACGTTGCTGCCGGCCGCACTGATGACGATCGCCATCGTCCTGCAACGCCGGTACACCCTGGACGAGTTTGCCCACATGGAGGCACCGCGTGCGGCCGTCCAGGAGAAGGCGGCGGGGTGACGGGGCGCCTGGGGGGGCGGTCGGGTCGGTCACCGGATGGGGGCGCCGGCACCCTGGTTCCTTAGCCGGTACGCTCAGCCCTTCCCAGCGTCGGCGGGTTCGAGGTCCGACGGTCATCTGCTCAGAAGCGGTGCGCCTCGTTGAGGAAGGCGCCTCCGTGATGGCGGCGATTTCGGCCCGCGCGGGTGGCCTACGAAACGGACGGGCGTGAGGGGTTCGCCGGTGTCGGGTGTGGAGGCCGCGAACATCCTCAGGTCCTGGAGGCACAGCACCGCCTCCGCCATCGTGCCCATCAGCCCCCTGATCATCCGCACGCGGGTGGACAGCAGCCAGAGCCCGGTGAGCGCGGCCATCGCGGTCGGGAGGTCGAGATGGCCGCCGGCGCGGGCGTGCGTCGCGACGAAGTCCTGGCTCGGCAGGGCGTTCCGCCGCAGGCTGCCGGCGAGCGTGGAGCGCGGCAGCTGGTCCCCGACGCCTCTGCTGCGCGTCCCCAGTTCGCGATAGGTGAATCCGGTCCACTCCTTGAGCTGCCGGAGCCGGACCATGAACTCCTCCGGCGTCCCGGCGCCGTCGGGCGAGGGACAGTCGCCCTCCGGCAGACCGTCCCCGGCATCCGCTTTCGAGACCCTGGCCCCGAACAAACAACTCCCGAAAAACGCGACGCATCCGGGCACCGGCTGCCCCACGCCGGCGGTGACGCTCACGTACGTGGGGGCCTGTGACGGTGAAGGGAGTCCTAGGCGCTCACACGTCGCCCTTGTCGACCAGTTCGATCAGGGCGTCGGCCGCCGGAGCCGAGGATGCCGGGTTCTGGCCGGTGATCAGGAGGCCGTCCCGCAGGACGTAGGGCTGCCAGTCGCCGGTCTTGGAGTAGATGCCGCCGAGCTTGGTGAGTTCGTCCTCGACCAGGAAGGGGACCACGTCGGTGAGCTGGACGGCGTCCTCCTCGGAGTTGGCGAATCCGGTGACCTTCTTGCCCGAGACCAGCGGAGTGCCGTCCTCGTTCACGGTGTGCCGCAGGACGCCGGGGGCGTGGCACACCAGTCCCACCGGCTTGCCGGAGCGGAGGGTGGTCTCGATCAGCCGCGCGGAGACGACGTCCTCGGCCAGGTCCCACAGCGGTCCGTGCCCGCCGGGGTAGAAGACCGTGTCGAAGTCGCCGGCCGCCACCGCGTCGAGGCGCACGGTGTTCGCCAGTGCGTCGGTCGCCTCCGGGTCGGCCTCGAAACGGCGGGTGTCGTCGGTCTGGAAGCCGGGTTCGTTGCTCTTGGGGTCCAGCGGCGGCTGTCCGCCCTTCGGTGAGGCGAGGGTGATTTCCCAGCCGGCCTCCTTGAAGCGGTAGTACGGCGCCGCCAGTTCCTCCAGCCAGAACCCCGTCTTGTGGCCGGTGCTTCCCAACTCGTCGTGCGAGGTGAGAACGATCAGAACCTTCATGACACACTCCTTGTGTGATTAGACCAGTCTACTAGTGCGAAAATCAGAGTCAGTCGGATCGGGGGCGCCGGGGCGGCCTCCGCGCGTGGAGCCTTTTACAGGTGCAACAGCCTGCGCGTCACCGCTGTGGCCGTGTCGAGCGGGGCCAGGCTGCGATGGATCTTGGCCATGACGCTCGCCCCGAGCCACATGTCGTACAGGGCCTGCGCGATTTCGCGAGGTTCGCCGTCGACCGAGAGGGAGCCGTCCTCCAGGCCGCCGTTGATCGTGCGCTCGATGCGGTCGACGACTGCGCCCGTGCCGTCCTTCAGGGCCAGCCGCATCGACTCGGACAGGTCCGCGACCTCGGCGCCGAGCTTCACGGCCAGGCACTTGCCCTGGCACTCGTCGATGCTCTGCGTCTCCCGCCATCGCTGCCAGTAGGCCATCAGTCGGTCGGCTGCCGACCGCTCGGAGGGGGCGAGAACGCCGTCCATCTCCTGGAGGTAGTCCGCGAAGTAGCCCTTCAGCATCGCTTCACCGAAAGCGTCCTTCGAGGCGAAGTAGTGATAGAAGGACCCCTTCGGCACGCCGGCCTCCGCGAGCACCTCATTGATGCCGACAGCGGAGTACCCCTTGTGGGCCATGATCCGCTGGGCGGTGTCGAGGATGACCCGACGCGTGTCCGTGGTGCGCGTGGCGGCTGGCATGCGGAGACCGTAACACCCGAGTAGACCAGTCGTCTAGAACCGCCCGCGAGCGGCACCGCCGACAGGTTGACAACGACGGAACTGGTGGTGAAGCGACCCCCGGCAGCCGCCCGGAGTTCCGTTCAGTGCTCGTCAAGTCGGCGTCCCTACGCTGACCGGCGATCACCACCGAGAGCACCGGATACCGAAGGGCGTACATCGATGACGACAACTCGCCGGGGTCTGTTGGCCGGATCCGCCGCGGTCGTACTGGGCGCCGCACTCGACGCGCCCGCCGCACAGGCACACACCGGAAGCGGCGGCGGCCGGAAACCCACCGTGGTACTCGTGCACGGCGCGTTCGCCGACGCCTCCGGCTGGAACGGGGTGGCCTCCCGGCTCATCAGCGACGGCTATCCGGTCATCGCTCCGCCCAACCCACTGCGCGGCGTGGCCTCCGACTCCGCCTATCTCGCCGGCATCCTCGCGCCCCTCAGCGGCCCGCTCGTCCTCGTCGCGCACTCCTACGGCGGGATCGTCGTCACGAACGCCGCGACCGGCAACCCGAACGTGAAGGCGCTGGTCTATGTCGCCGCGTTCATGCCCGACCAGGGGGAGACGCTGCTGGGCCTGCAGACCAAGTACCCGGGAAGCAGGCTCAGCGAGGCGGCGCTGGACTTCCGTCCCTACGGCGAGGGTCTCGTCGACGGCTACATCAAGAAGGAGTTCTTCCACGACGTCTTCGCCGGGGACCTGCCGAGGCCGGCCACCGCGCTGATGTGGGCCGGCCAGCGCCCGGCGGACGTACGCACCCTCGGGGAGCCGTCCGGCGCCCCGGCCTGGAAGAGCATTCCGTCCTGGTATCTCGTGGGCCGCGACGACCAGGTGCTGCCCCCGGCGGCGCAGCGGTTCATGGCACGCCGGGCCGGCGCACACACCTTCGAGGCGGACGCCTCGCACGTCGCGATGATCGCGCAGCCCGCGGCGACGACCGCCGTGATCAAGCGCGCCGCGCGCTGACACCAGGACGGGGCGGCCATGCCGATGGTCGAGCACCTGGGGCGGACGATGGTCCGCCGACGGTGTTGGGTGATCGGCCCGGCCGCGGCCTTCGTGGTGTTCGGCGGCGTCACCACGGTCGACCGTGACATTCGCGAGCGGGTCGCGGCGGACATCGCCTTCGCGGAGACGATCGTGCCCGCCACGATGCGCCTGCTCGGAGACGCGAACTGGTGGGCGGGGGCGCCTCTTCGGTGCTTCTACCCCCACCACGGCCTCCGGGAAGCCGCGCGCCCCGATGTGCGTTCGGCGCCGATCCGTATGCCGTCCAACCAACCCTCCAGCCAAGGATGTAGACGATGCATCAGCGCGCATACGACAGCCAGTGCGTGGCCGAGGAGAAGCGGCACACCTTCGCGACGTCGCCCATCAGGAATCCCCGACTGACCTTGTTCGCGCTGGCGTTGGGCACCTTCGCGATCGGCGCCGGCGAGTTCGGCAGCAACGGCGTCATCCAACTGTTCGCGGCCGATCTGGACGTGTCCGTCCCGGTCGCGACCTACGCGATCACCGCGTACGCCCTCGGGGTGATGGTCGGTTCCCCGGCGATCACCCTGCTCGCCGCCCGGGTCAATCGGCGCACTCTCCTGCTCGGCCTGATCGGGCTGTTCGTGGTCGGCAACGGGCTCTCCGCCCTCGCGCCGGACATCACCCTGTTCGTCGTCTTCCGGTTCGTCGCGGGGAGCGTGCAGGGCGCGTTCTTCGGCGCCGGGGCCGTCGTCGCCGCGTACGTGTACGGGCCCGGCAAGGGCGGCAAGGCGTTCGCCACCGTGATGGGAGGACTCACCGTCGCCACCATCGCCGGGTCGCCGCTCGGCACCTTCATCGGCCAACATGCCGGCTGGCGTGCCCTGTACGGCACCGTGGTCGCCGTAGGACTGCTCGCCGGAGCCGCCCTCCTGGCCTGGCTGCCGCGCACCGACGACCTGCGCGGCAGCTCCCTCACCGGCGAGCTGGGCGTCCTGAGGCGGCGGGGCGTCTGGCTGATGGTCACCGTCGCGGCGCTCGGGATCTCCAGCATCTTCGCCGTCTACACGTTCATCGGCCCGTTCGTCACCGACGCGGCGCTGCGCGACGCCTCGCTCATCCCGGTCGCGCTCACCGTCTTCGGCCTCGGTATGGCGGTCGGCAACCACGTCGGCGGTCGGATCGCCGACCGGTACGAGAACCGGGGGCTCCTCCTGGGCTACGGCGGTGTCCTGGGGTTCCTGGCGCTGATCGGTGTGGCGGGCGACAGCCTGGTGGTTCTGCTGCCCTGTCTGTTCGGCGTCGGCGCGACCATGATGTTCGCCATCCCCACAATCCAGGTCCGGCTGACCGCCTTCGCACCGGACGCTCCGACCCTGATGGGCACGCTCAACCTGGCCGCCCTCAACCTGGCCAACTGCCTCGGCGCGATCGGCGGCGCGATCGCCCTCGACGCGGAGTGGGGGACTCTGTCCACCGTCTGGGCCGGCTTCGCCCTCACCACCGCGGGCCTGCTCCTGTACGTCACGACCGTCGCCCGGGTGAAGCGGGGGCCGGTTCCGGTGCGTGGGGCACTACGCGTCGGGGTCTCGGAGGCCGACTGAGTCGTGCCGCCAGAACGGCTCCGAGTAGACCAGTGTCCCCGTCATCCAGGACTCGTACCGCGGGAGCCTGAGGGCCTGGAAGGCGGCATCCGGAACGCGCAGGGACGGCTTTCGGAAGCCCTGGCTGTCACCGGGCGCGAAGCCGAAGCGGGAGTAGTAGCCCGGATCGCCCTCCAGGAAGACCAGGGGGACGGCCCGCTCGGCGAGGGCCTTGAGCCCGTGTCGGACCAGGGCCGAGCCGATACCTCGCTTGTGATGCTCGGGCATGACCGCCAACGGGCTGAGCACCTGCACCTTGACCAGTCGCCGAGGGGCATCGAGCAGACTGCGCGTGAACATGACGTGCCCGACGATCTGCCCGTCGAGCTCGGCGACCAGTGAGAGACCGGACTCCGGTGTGATCGTGTCCCGCAGGGTGTCGACCAGGTCGGCCACGACAAGGCCGTGGTCACCGAACGCCCGCACGTGGATGTCCCGCACGGCCGCTCTGTCGCTCGGAAGTTCTTCGCGAAGATCCATGACCGGAGGGTAAGGACCAGCCCCACTCGCCCGCACACGGTTTTGCAGCCCTCGGGGGTGCCGGCCCCCGACCTGGCTAGGCGCCCGCCGCCGATGACGGACACGGGCGCCTCGATCTCCCGCCGATCGACCCTAGGCGCGGGGCCGTTCGAAGGTGAGGAGCAGGCCCTCCACGGCGCCCGGACCGATGCGGCCCTTGACGTCGGCGGAGGTGATCGCCTTGAGGCCCCAGCCGTCCTCGGCGTGCTTGTTGAGGACCTTCTCCAGCTTGTCGCTGTCGAGCGCGTCCCCGATGAGGGACTCGCGGAAGGTGACGACCTTGTACTCGTAGGCGTAACCGTGGCTCATGGCTGCAACATCCTTGGTGAGGTGGGGATCTGCCCGGGCCGGCCCATCATGGCGCACGTTCTTTCCCGGCCGGCCAGGGGGAGGGCCTAACCGCCTACCGGCCTACCCGCCGTCCGCGTCGGACCGCCGCCGGTGCAGCGTGAACGTCTCGAAGACCGACAGCTCCCCGTGCGGCTTGTTCACGTTGTAGTAGGTGACGTGCAGCCGGGTGGTGTCCCCGGGATGCCGCCCGGGATCGACGGTGAACGCGGCGAAGCCGTAGGGGTGTTCGGTGTCCCGGACGCCCATCCAGACCGCCTCCTCCTTCGTGTACGTGGGCGTCCGCTTGCCGTTGGCCCCGGGGGACGCGGACACCGCGGTGATCACCTTGGCGCTCCCGTCCTTGAAGAAGTTCTGGTTCGTCGTCCCCGACACGCCCCCGCCGCCGAGGATCATGTGCACGGTGCCGAGCTGGGTGTCGATCGCGTCGGTGGCCTGCGAGACCGGGTGTGGAGTCAGTGTCTCGCTGCCGGTGACGACACCGCGCACGGCGAGGGAGCGCTCGTAGTTGTGCTCGTGGCCGCAGAGCACCAGGTCCACCCCGTACCGGTCGAAGAGGGGACCGTACTTCTGGCGCAGGCCGAGGTCGGCGCCGTTCGCGTCGGAGGAGCTGATCATGACCTGGTGCATGGCGACGACGACCCAGTCGATCTCGCGGGAGGCGCGCGCCTTCTTCAGCTCCCGCTCCAGGAAGGCGAGTTGGCGCCCGCCGGAGTAACCGCTGATGTAGACGTCACCGCCGTCCTGGAGGCAGTTGTCGTCGTTCTGGAGCACGATCACCCGGACCGATCCGACGGTGAACGCGTACCACAGGCCCGCGAGTTCGGCGTCGGTCTCGGTGGAGGGGAGGGCGAAGTAGGCCTGGTAGGCGCCGAGTCCGAGCGGGCCGTTCGCCTTCTCGATCTCGTGGTTGCCTGCGGCCGGCATCCAGGGCCTAAAGCGCGCCGAACGGGTGTTGTTGGTGAAGAAGTTGTTCCAGGTGCGCACCCGGTCGACGTCGAGATTGGCGTAGCACAGGTCGCCGTTGAGGAGGTGGAACAGGGGAGCGACCTGCTCGATGCCGGTGACGATGTCCTTGGTGGCGGGGGTGGAGTTCGCGTCGAGCGCGACCGTGCCGTTCGCGGCCCAGGTCACCTGCGGGGCGGACTGGTCGCCGAAACTGGTGAAGGTGAACGGCCGGCGTCCCCGAGGTGCGGTGCGGAACGTCCCGCTGTCGGCCGTGGCCCCCTCGTGGGTGGCGAGGTAGAGGTAGTCGGTGCCGGGGGAGAGCCGGTCCAGCGCGGCATGGTGGACGTACACGGTCCGCTGGGAGGTGCCGTCGACGTAGGTGACGGTCCGTGCGTCGGCGGTGGAGCCGAGACCGTGCTCGGGGACGCCGTAGCGCACCATGGGTCTGTTCACCGGCCGGTCGGTGATCCACGAGACGGTCATCTGGGTCCGCGGATCCGCCCCGAAGGTCAGATGCAGCCCCTGGACGGGCGGCGCGCCGGAGGCGTCCGCGGTCAGGTGCAGGGCGGGCGCGGCCTGCGCCGTGCCCGCGCCCAGCAGGGGAGTGACCGCCGCACCGGCGCCCAGGAGGCCCAGCGCATGACGGCGACTGACGCCCTCGGAGGTGGTGTCCGGTGTATCTGTCTGTGTGGCCATGGTGCCCTCCCCGACGAGCCGTTCGGCTGTCCACGTCGGCACCCTGGCCCCTTCTCGCGGACTCGGGGTGAACACCGCATGGCCAATTGGCCATCCGGACACGGGTCTACGGCGTCGGCGGGGATCCTTGTCCGTGCCTTTGCCCCCGTCTGCCCTGCCGTTGACGCGGCGGCAAACGCACCGGCAGACGCACCGCGACGGCGAGGCACCCCACCACCCTCACGAGCCCGGCGGCCGTCACCTCGCGCATGTCCGCCGGCGCGCCGAGTGCGCCGACTCCTGCCCGGCCGCCCGCCTGGCGGCCGCCGCATGGTGAGCGGAACCCCAGGTCAGTGCGACGTGTTCGGCCAGTGCGTAGGCGTCGGCCGCCGCCTGTTCCTCGCCGACGAGCCGGTACAGGTCCGCCAGGGCGTGGGCGAGGGGGCGGGTCGCGTAGGCCGCGCCCGCGGCACCGGCGAACTGTTCGCGGAGCGGGAGGACGTCCGTGATCAGGGCGGCGGCGCTGTCGGTGTCGCCGAGGAGGACCGCCAGCTGCGAGCGGTAGTCGAGTTCCACGCCGTGGAGATGGTCGGCCAACGGCCGCGAGGTGAGGGGTACGGCCCGTGCGTCGTCCGGTCGGCCCAGGCGGGCCAGGACCAGGGCGTGCGCCACGGCGACCGGGGTGCCGACGGCCGCGTACAGGTCACGCGTCTCCGGCTCGATCTCCGCCGCACGGCCCTGCGTGAGCCGGATCGTCCACAGGCCCAGTGTTCGGGGTCCCGTGGCGTGGTGCGTCCCCACGCGCTGGAACAGATCGTCCGCCTGCGCGTAGCCGGTCTCCGCCTCGGCGAACTCTCCCGTGATCGCGGCGAGCATGGCCGAGGTGGTGAGGTTGATGCCCTGCGCCCACAACATCCGGTAACGATGGGCCAGTTGCAGCCCCTCCGCGGTGTGCTGGCGTACCGCTGCGGGATCGTTGCGGCCGGCGGCGGTCATGGTGTCGAGGTGCTCGCACACCCAGCGGTAGGCGGGGAGGTCGTGGCGCAGGGCCAGTTCCCGCAGCTCCTCGACGAACGGCGTGCGGGCCTCACCGTGCGTCTCGTGCGGCAGCAGCTTGGCGGACGTCATCAACGCGGAGGCCAGCAGTCGTGGATCGCCGTCGGCGCGTGCGAGTTCGAGTTGGGTGCGGGCCGCCTCCCGGGCGCGCGGCGCGTCCTCGGCGGCCACCGCGTCGACCAGGGCCTGGAGCACCCGGGCGCGGGTCGGACCGTCGAGTGTGCGGTCATGGGCGAGGCGTTCCAGGCGGGTCAGGGCCGTCCGGTCGTAGAAGCCCTCCAGGCGGCTGCGCCAGGGCGAGGGTTCGGTCCATGCCCCGTGCACCGAGGCGGCCAGGTCGTCCCGGCCCGCGCGGACGGCGAGGTCGATCGCGCGTTGCCGGGTGTGCCGGGCGGCGTCCGTGGCGCCCGAGCGCATCTGGGCCCCCAGCAGCCGCACCAGCAGTCCGACGGTGCGGTCCGGGTCGAGGGCGTCGTCGGGCGTCGCCGCGGTGTGGGTGTCCAGCGCCTGCCGGATGAGGTCGACGGCGACGTCGTGGGCGTAGCGCCGCTCGGCGGTCTCGGCGGCGCGCAGGGCGTAGTCCACGGCCGGTTCGGCGTTCGCGGTCCGGCCCGAGTGGGCGAAGTGATGGGCCAGAGCGGCGAAGTCGTCGGGGCGGTGGCTCCGCAGCTGGCGGGCAATGCGGTCGTGCAGGCGGGCCCGGCGGATACCCGACAGGTCGGTGTACACGGTGTCGCGGACCAGCGCGTGCACGAACCGGACGCGTCCGGGGCCGGGTTCGCCGAGCAGATCGGCGGCGACGGCGGCGTCGAGACCCGCGAGCACGGCGTCCTCGTCCAGGTCGGCGGCGCCCACCAGGAGCGCGAGGTCGGCCTCCAGCCCTGCCACGGCCACGAGTTGGACGGCCGCGAGGGCTTCCGGCGGCAGCAGCGCGAGTCGCCTGCGCAGCACGTCCCGTACTCCTTGCGGCACGTCCGACACGGCGACCAGGGCGCCCTCGCCGGCCAGCAGACGGGCGCTCTCCCAGACGTAGAAGGGGTTGCCTCCGGTGCGCTCGGCGAGAGCGGCGACGGTCGCGTCGTCCACGGGGGTCCCGCAGACGGCGCCGACCACCGTGGCGACATCCCCGGCCGACAGGCCCGCCAGGGCTGTCCGGTGCGGTACCAGGGGAGCGAGGTGGGCGAGTGCCTTGACCAGGTTCTCTCCCACCTCCGCCGGACGGTAGGAGGCGCCTATGAGCAGCGGTACGCCGGTGACCTCGGCCGCCGCTTCGAGCAGGGCGAGGGTCTGGCCGTCGGCACGGTGCAGGTCTTCGAGGAGGACGGCTGTCGGCTGCCGGCCGGCGGCCTCGCGCAGCCAGTCGGCCAGGGCCCGGTGCAGGCGGAAACGCCCGGCGGTCGCCTCGTCGCGGGTCGCGGCCGCCGCGCTGTCGGAGTCGTGGAGAAGAGCCGCCAACTGCCGGGGACGCGCCGGTGGGACGTCACGGGCGAGTGCGCCGAGTGCCTCCGTCCACGCCCAGGCCGGTGGCGCTCCCTCGTGTTCCGGGCACCGCCCGAGCACCACGGTCCAGCCCTCGCGCCGCAGCCGGTCGGCGAGTTGGGCGAGGAGGGCGGACTTGCCCGCACCGGCCTCCCCGGTGACCAGCGCCAGGCCCCCGCCGCGGCGGGCCGCCCGGGCGGCTTCGGACAGGGAGCGCAGTTCGTCCTTCCGGCCGACGAACAGGCCCTGCCCGCCGCCGAGTCGGGCGGTCGACTCCTGGCGCGGCGGCGGTGCGAAGGTGTGCAGCACCTCCAACCGCTGGGTGAGGACCGCGTGTTGCAGTTCCGTCAGCCCCGGTGAGGGATCGCAGCCGAGTTCGTCGCGCAGGACGGACGTGGCCCGCCGCAGCTTGGCCAGGGCGTCACTCTGCCGCCCGGCGGCCCAGTGCGCGAGCGCGAGGAGACGCCAGCCCTCCTCGCGCAACGGGCCCTCCCGTACCAGGACTTCGGCCGTCGCGGCCGCTTCGGCGAGGTGCCCGGTGCGCAGATCGGCGGCGACCGCGAGTTCCCGCGCCTCGGTGAACAAGGTGTTCAGGCGGGCGACTTCGGGCTCCGCCCAGGTCTCGTCCGCGTACTCCTGGAAAGCGGGTCCGCGCCACCACCGCAACGCCTCACCGAGCAACTCCCTCGCCTGCCCGGCCGGAGCGGTCCGCGCGCGGGTCACCCGGTCCTCGAAACGCCAGGCGTCCACCGCGTCCGGGGACAGGCGCAGGGTGTAGCCCGGAGGAGTGGTGACCAGGACGGAGGCGGGGGTGCGGGGAGGCCGCCGCGGTTCGAGCAGACGGCGCAGATTCGAGACGTAGGCGTGCAGGGAGGCGGTCGCCTTGGCGGGCGGGGAACCGCGCCACAGCTCGTGTGTGAGGCGGTCCACGGACACCGTCTGGTTGCGGGCAGCGGTCAGCAGCGCGAGGAGGGCCCGCTGCCGCGGGGTTCCCAGCGCGACCGTTCCGCCCCTGACGTCGGCCTCCAGGGGGCCCAGGACTCGAATGCGCAGCACGCGGTGGGAATCTACCCCAGCGGCTCGCGGATCTTCTCAACGGACGATAAACGGCCCGGCCGGAGCGCCGAGCGGGGCGCCAAGTGAGCGCCAAGTCGCGTACGCCACGGTGGCGTCCATTGCCCGATGTCCGATCCGAGTACGGGAGCAACCCCGCGTGACCCCCAGCAGTACACCGCCCGAGTCGTCCGCCGACGGGCGGCCGCACACCCACGAGATGTTCGTGGTCCACCGCGTCTTCCGCCGCGAGTCGGCGCTGCTCCCACGCCTGGTGCGTGCCGTGCCCGACGGTGCGACGGCGCGCGCGGCACAGGTGTCGGCGTACCTGGACGACTACGTGATGGGCCTGCACCATCACCACACCCTCGAGGACGAGCTGATCTGGCCGCTGCTGCGGGCCCGGGCGGACGCCGAGGACCTGGTCGTCCGGATGGAGAAGCAGCACGAGCACATCGACCGGAGCCTGGCGGCGGTCGCCGAATGGGCGCCGACCTGGGGCCGGTCCGCCGACAGCGTGGCGGCACAGGAACTCGCGTCGGCCCTGGACGAGCACCGGGCCGCGCTGGAGGAGCACCTCGACGACGAGGAACGGCTGGTCCTGCCGCTGGTCGCCGAGCACCTGAGCGTCGCCGAGTGGGATCTCGTGGGACGCCGTGGGCTGGAGACCCTGCCGAAGAACAAGGTCATGCTCGCGCTCGGCGCCATCCTCGAAGACGCGACCGAGGACGAACGGGCCTACTTCCTCGGCAAGGTCCCCCTGCTCGGGCGGCTGGTGTGGAAGGCGGTGGGGCGACGGCAGTACGCCGCTTCCTGCCGCGCCCTGCGAGGCCCGCTGGACGGGGAGGCCGGCCGATGACCGTCCTCGACACCGCTCCGCACGAGATCCTCGACGCCTACCGCACCTGCGAGTTCGTCACCCTCGGCCCCGACGGCACCCCGCTCGCCTGGCCGACGGCGGTGTCGCGCCGGGCCGACGGGACGCTGCTGGTCACCACGTCCCTCGCGTTCGCGCAGAAGGCCCTGAACGTGCGCCGGGACGGACGGGTGGCCCTGCTCTTCTCCGACCCCACTGGAAGCGGTCTCGTCGACGCCCCGCACATCTTCGTCGGCGGACGGGCCGTGTGCCCCGACGACATCCTGACGGGTCCTCAAGAAGCCGAGGACTACTGGCGGATGCTCTTCGAACGCCAGCCGCACAGCCGGGGCTACCTCGCGCGGCCCATGCGGCGCCTGATGGACTGGTACTACCTGCGGCTGCACATCACGGTCACGGCGGAACAGGTGATCGTGCGCTCCGCGGCCGCGCTTCCCGTCCCGGGGGCGACCTCGGCTCCTCAAGGCGCTGGCGCGCTGCCGGGAGCCGTCGAACTGGCCCGCTATCCCACCGCCGTACTCGCGGCCCTCGACGCGTCCGGAGCCCCCGTGCTGGCACGAGTCCGGCCCGTGCCCGGCGACGGCGGCTTCGCGGTGCGGGTGCCGGCCGACTGCGCCGCGACACCGGGCCCGGCGTCCCTGCTCGTGCACGAGCACGACGAACGCCTCAACCACATGAAGAACACGCTCGTGCGGGGCACGCTGACACAGTCCCCGACGGGCCTGGTGCTGGTGCCCGACAGAGTGGTTGAGCCGATGGGCTCCGGACGGCTGACCGACGCGGTACGACTGCTGCGCCGCACCCAGCGCGCCACCGACCGGTATCTGGAACGCCGCGGGCTCCGGCGGCCCGAGGTGCAGTGGGACGAGTTCCGCGCGCTCGCCGCGCCGACCCGTGGACGAGGCCGGGCCTGACCGGGCAGTACATGGTGCGGGGGTTCGGGGGCATTCGGACAGCACGCGGGCGACGAGCCCCCCGGCCGAAAGGACGGTCACCTTGCTGGCCATCATCTCCGCAGTGCTGTTCTTCATCGCCTTTCTGATCAACGCGGCCGAGATCTCCACGAACGACGCGTTCAGCTCGGTCAACGTGATGCTGCTCGGCCTGACCGCCCTGGCCCTGCACCTCGCGGGCATCGGCTCGGGATGGTCGGTACGAGGGCGCGGCAGGCGCTGAATCCGCCCGCCGCCCCCTCGCCTGCCGTACCGGGTCAGTCCTCGATCTCGATGCTCTGGCCGACACCGGCGCTCGAGGTCACGGCCTCGACGGTGCCGGCCAGCACGTCCGAGCACAGGACGATCGAGCCGCCGGAGTACTTGACGTACCCGGCGGTGCACGCGCCCCAACTCCCGTTGCTGTAGCGCAGCCAGCCCTCGTAAGTGGCGCCGATCTTGCCCGACCACAGGTTGAAGTCGTGGCAGGTGGTCGTGGACGTGGACGGCTTGGTGAAGGTCGAGCCGCCGGTGATGTCGGGAAGGCCGTGCGTGTTGGTGCTCACCTCACTCGTCGTGCCGGTCCGGAACTGGCACCCGGTCGCGGCCGACCGCACCGCCGCCTCGGCCGGGGCCGCGGCGACGACCGTCACGCCTCCGACGAGTACCAGGGCCGCGACTCCGGTCACGAGTCGCTGGGGCATCCTCATGTGCTCCTCCTCCGTTTGACCTCGGAGGTGAGCCTCGCAGGCCCCGGAGCCGGTGACATTGGCACAGCGTCACCGGTCCCTTGTCACTCAGTCGCCTCGCACGTCACCGGTGGGCGATGAAGCGCGCTCACGGTTCGCCGAGGTCCGCAAGGCCCAACTGCCGTACGGTGTCCACCTGTTTGGCATGGCACTGGCAGGCACCGAGGGGAGTTGTGGCTCCTCGGGCGGCAGGGCCGGACGGGCGGTGGTTACTTCTTGGTGATGGACTCCACCCAGCTGATGAAGTTCGTCGTCGAGTCGCCGGTGCGCTCGGCCTGGGTGTGGCCCTGGGCCCACACGGTGGCGAAATCGACATCGCGGATGCCGTAGTTCTGCAGCGCCAGCAGGAGGTTGATCTCGGTCGTGTTGCCGGTGTCGCCCTGCATGATGCCGGTGCGGATGCGCCAATGGCGTGCCACCTGGGACCGGCGGTAGCCGCCGAAGGCGGGCGAGAGGAAGTACAGGGGGTTGTACGCGTCGGTCCGCCAGGCCATGTCCTTGCCGACGCTGTCCTTCTTGGCGAAGTCGCTGTCGTACGCCGCGGACCCGTAGTCGGAGTTCCAGTCGGAGTACGTGGCGTACCTCGCTTCGTTCGCCTTGACGACGTCACGGGTGAGCGGCGCGAAGTGTGCCGGGGCGTCGAGGCCCATGGCGAAGACGCCGTTCTCGGTCTGTCCGCGGGAGTAGCCGTCGAAGGCGCCGACCGGCTTGCTCGCGGTCTTCTGGCTGGTGACGAAGCCCCCGAGGCCGGACACCGTGGCGGTGTTGGTGGTGGCGTCGTAGGTGACCCAGGTGCTGTCGGTGTTGAGGTAGGCGATGTAGTCGTCGACCGTGTCGTATGTGGTGGAGGTTCCCGTCTGGCCCGATCCGGGCGGGCCGCCCTGCGTGGTGACGGTGTACGGGAAGGTGGTGTCGGAAAGGAAGTTGTTCAGCGAGGTGGTGATCACCTCGATCAGGTAGTCGTAGTAACTGCCGGCCAGGTAGGTGCCGCTGTCGGACTCGGTCAGCTTCAGGCGCCTGCCGTGCTCGTCGCGCAGCCCCAGCCGGTTGACGTACGTGGGCCAGGCCTTCGCGAGGTCCTTCGAGTAGGCGCTGGTCCAGGTGCCGGACGCGCGTGTGCCGGTCGAGGCGAACTGGCCCATGTTCCACTCGTAGGACAGGTTGGCCTCGTGCAGGCTGGTGATCGGGCACCAGGCCATGACACCGGCGACCGCGTCGCTGAGGGGCCGGCCCTTGGCGTCCTCCATCGCCGCGCCGATCGTGCGCAGGTAGGGCTCGTACAGGGGGCTGTCACCGGAGGCGCCCACCACGGTGTCCTGGGCGCCGCCGCCGCTCATGCCGAACAGCACGATGTCGTCCGTACTGCCGGGCAGCACACTGCGGTTGTAGCGCAGGAAGCGGACCGCGGCCTTGAGGTCGGTCACGCCCCAGGGCGCCGCGTCGGACCGGGTGCTGGTCGAGGTGTTGCGGCCGCGCAGACCCGGCCACACGTAGATGTGTCCGGCCTCCAGGTACTTCGACACGCTGCTGTAGCTGTAGGACGTGGCCGGTGACTGCGCGGAGTAGCCGGGGGTGTTGACCGGGATCACGATCGGCGCCGTGCGGCCCGAGTACTCGCCGACGGTGCCCTTCGGGTTCACGGTCGCGGTGTGCGTGGTCCCGTCGCTGTTCGCGGTGGCCGTCAGATAAGCGCCCGGCACGTAGATCGACAAGTTCTCGTAGTCGGTCGCGGCCGGGTTCGCCACGTACACCTTCCCGAGCTGGTAGTACACGTCGTTGGTCGCGTCGTACGACCAGGCGGTGGGATCGAACTCCAGCGAGTACGCCGAGGAAGTGCTCATCGAGGTGTTCGGCGACGAGGTGCCGGCGAAGGCCGCGCTCGCCGTGCCCTCGGCGATTCCGAACGTGGCGATGGCAGCGGCACCCCGGACAACCGTCCTGCGGTTGATGTCCACCTTGAGTCCTCCTTGTGCAGCGGGTGACGTGGTCGGCTCATTCGAGACCCAGCCTGTCGGAAGGGGGACAAGATTGTTGACAATATGGATGATAATTGTGTTAGAAGACTCCGCGGATCGCGCCGGCACACCAGGGTCGACGGCGTCTCCTCGGCGGGCCGTCCGGGACTTCATCGGTGAAGCGCCTGGATCGGTCAGGCGGCGACTGGCGCTGTCTGCCAGTGTCCCGCGTCCGCGACCTCCTCCAGCAGTTGCCGGGCTCGCTCCACGTATCGGCCCACCGCCGTGTGGCCGGCCTCAGTCGCAGGGTGGCGCCAGCTCACGGTCAGTCCTTCGTGGGTGCGCAGGAACCAGAAGTAGACCTCGTCGGGGTCGTTGCTGCGGCCGCGCAGGCTGACCGTGCGGTTGGCGACCCACTCGTCCGCGCCGGGCGTACGCCGCAGGTCCATGTAGGAGACCATGAACGGATCCCGCAGCGGCACGCCGAGCAGCTCCGTGACCCGGCCTACGGGCACCCGTGCCATCTCCCTGACGCCGTCCAGGCCCGAGACCGCCGAGCGGAGGGTGCACGCGAAGGAGCGGGGGTCGTGCAGGGGGAAGCTGATCGGAGCCATGCCCACGTACCAGCCGAGCGAGGACCGGTAGGGGGCAGTGCGGGTGTGGAAGGGGGCCATGGTGTCGAACTGCGGCTCTCCTGTGGCCTCGTACCCCGTCCTGGCGAGACAGGCCAGCAGCCCGGCGAAGGCATCGCCACCGGCACTGCGGCAGGCCCGGTCGAACGCGCCGGTGGCGGCGGCGTCCAGCAGGTGTCGATGACCGCTCGGCTGGGCCGGAGGGGAGGCGCCGAGGTGCTTGACCGGCGTGGGGAATTCCGGCAGTTCCCCGCCTGTGGCGGCAACGAACTTGCGCCAGGTGCTGAGTGACGGATCGTCAGCCGTGAGCAGGTCGACGGTGCACCGTTCCGCCGCCGCGAAGTCGAGATGGCTTGCGGCCGTGGGGAGTTCGGGTCCGCCGAGATAGAGGGTGCGGATCTCGTGGGGGACGAGGAAGACGGAGTAGCCGTCCATGAGGGAGTGGTCGGCGCCCAGATACACGGTGGTGGCTGCTGCCCGGTCCACTGTGACGCACACGAATCCCGGCCAGCCGAGCGGTTGTGCTTCCCGGTCGAACAACTCCTCAATGCCGGCCGCGAGTTGCGGACCGTTGAGGTCCGTCACGCGTTCCTCGCCGTGGACGGTCACCGTGTCCGGGGGCAGGGTCTCACGCCGCATGCCGGGCGGTACGAGGCGGCTGCGCAGGTTCTCATGGCGGTTCGTCCAGGCCGCGAGGGCGGTGGCGAAGGCGCGCGGATCCAGGCCGGGCGGCAGATCGAACGCGATGCCCAGCCACGACGGCACGAGGGGCGCCGCGCCGGCCGAGGCGCGCGTGTACTCCAGGTGGGTCTCCTGCGCGTAGGAGGCGGGTCGGGGGTCGGGTGCCCAGGCGTCGGCGGCGGTGGCCCGCCAGATGGTCGGACGGCCGGAGGGCATGCCGAGGGAGGGGATGTCGATGAACTTCACGGTGGGACCAGCCAGGGGTGAGGGGGCGACGAGCCCGGTCAGGAAGTGTGCGGCTCCAACTGCGGTGTGTGTACGGCCCGGAGTGGCGAGCGCATGATCCACACCGTGGCGAGCGCGATGGCGGACCCGCTGAGCAGCAGGGCCGTACGCGTGCCGAGCCAGGCTCCGCAGGCCCCGCCGAGCAGCGCGCCGAGCGGAGCCAGGCCCCAGACGACCGTACGGATACTGGCGTTGACCCGGCCGTGCAGGGCAGGCGGAGCGAGGGCGTAGCGGATCGGGACCTGATGGACGTTGTAGATCTGCTGTCCGGCCCACAGCAGGAACTGCGACAGTGCGACGCAGATCGACGCGGTCCACCCGGCCTCCGTCACCCACGGGGTGATGACGGCGCCGACGCTGCTCAGCAGCAGGGCGGCCACCAGCACGCGTCCCAGCCCGAGCAGCCGGGCCAGCGGCCGGGCGGCCAGTGCCCCGGCCATCCCGCCGACAGCGCCGATGCCTACGACCGCGCCGGTCGCCCCGGCGGACAGGCCGAGCCGTGCGGTCAGGTAGAGGAGGAGGACCGCCGAGTAGGCGTTGTAGCAGAACACGAGCGTGGCGGTGGCCAGCGTGACGGCGCGCAACCGCGCCGTACGCAGCAGGAACCGGGCACCCTCGACGGACTGGGAAATGAGCCCCGGCGGTGTGTCCGGGGCGGGTTCGCGGTGCGCGGGCCGCATCGCGACGTACGGCAGCAGGGCGGTCACCACCACGAAGGACAGGGAGTCCGCGAGGATCGCCGTCGGCGCGGAGAACGCGCCGATCAGCCATCCGGCGAGGGGCGGTCCCAGCGCGACCGCCAGGGACTGGCCCAGCTCCAGTCTGCTCTGTGCCCGGACCAGGAGACCTGAGGGGACGACGGTCGGGACGCACGAGAGGTAGGCCACGTCGGCGACCACCGTCGCCGTACCCACCACGGTCGCCGTGATGTAGAGGTGGAACAGGCTGGTGTGCCCGAATGCGGCCGCCACCGGCACGGTCGCCAAGGCCGCGGCCATCACCGTGTTCGCGGACATCAGCAGCGCGCGGTGTGGCAGCCGGTCGACGAGGACGCCGGCCGGCAGGCCGCACACCAGGTAGGGGGCCCGCCCGCAGGCGAGCAGCACGCCGGTCTCGAACGGGCCCGCACCGAGGAGGTCGATCGCCGTGAGCGGCAGAGCCAGGAAGGTGACGGCCGAGCCGATGAGGGAGACGGTCTGACCGGTGAGCAGGAGATGGAAGCCACGAGGGAGGCGGAGGGGTGCCGTCCGCTCGATGCCCGCGTCCGTCATACGGCACTTCCGGAGCCCGAGAGCGGGTAACCGAGACGCTGGAGTTCCCCGCCGGCGATCTGCTCGAACTCCCTGATCTCCCCGGGCGTGAGGTCCTCCAGGTAGCGGCCGTTCCGGCCCGTGTACACGGGCTTGCCGGCGGCCTCGGCGGCCGGGTGGCCCCAGGGCTTGTTGAACAGGGCGTGCTCGTGCTCCGCGTGCCGCAGCAGCGCCTCGTCCCAGGGCAGTCCGAGATGGTCCAGCATCCGCTCGGCCGTCTCGCGCGGCCGGGTGACCAGGTCCTCGTAGCGGATCTCCAGGTAGCGGTTGCCGGGTGCGTCCTGCCGGGCGCGGGTGACGACGTCCAGCCAGCCGTGCGCGGCCTCGGTGACGGAGCGGTAACCCCAGTCGGGCACCGTCTTCAGGTGCGAGGCGGCCAGGTCCCGGCCGTCGCGGACGATGTGGATGAAGTGGGCGCGCGGCCAGATCTCGGCGTAGGCCGCGACGTCCTGGATCTTCCGCTGGAGCTTGAGGCCCCACCGCCGGGCACCGGTGTGGACCCGGCGCAATTCGCCGATGGCCTCGATGAGACGGCAGCGGTCGTCCTGAGCGGAGAGGTCGGTGCCGCGTGCGGTCATCAGGCCGGTGACCAGGGTGCGCAGTTCGTCGCGGGTGAGGCCGGAGCGCTCGCACTGCACGGTGAAGTGCATGCCGTCGTACCAGTCGGGGTCGATCGTCTCCTTGGTGGTGCCGGCGACGCGGGGGTCGCCGCGGTCCATCAGGTCGCAGACCTCCAGGATGTGCGGTCCGAGGTCGGGTGGTTCGGGGAAGTCGATCTCCGGGCCGACCGTGAGGTCGGGGTGGGAGTCGAGCATGATGCTCAGCAGGGTGGTGCCGGAGCGGTTCTCCCCGCCGAGCAGGACGGGCTCGGAGCCGAGGGGCCAGGCATGCGGAACGGGAATCATGGTTCTCCCTGGGGAAGTGGACGGGGGAGTCACTGTCGGTCGGCGCCGTCGAACCACCGCTCGACCGTGGCCGGCGTGGTCACGAACCGTTCTCCGGCGAACCGGACCGCCGCCGTGAGGAGGTCGCCGTCGCAGTGCGAGGTGTCGGTTTCCTCGAGTGCGGCGGCCAGGGCGCTGTCCGCCGTGGCCACCGCCGCCTCCACGTCCTCGTCCCGAGTGGCGGCGGAGGGCATGAACCGGCCGCCGTACTGCATCAGGAAGCCGCGGCTCCACATCTGCTGGAAGAAGGCGTGACCGAGGCCGGAGTCGGCGAAGACGACGTCGAACATGGTCGGGTGGGCGAAGGCCCAGGCGGGTACGGAGTGCCGGGCGAAGACCTCGTTGAGCCCGTGGATCAGCCGGTCGCCGACGGCGCTGGCGCGCGCGAGAGCGGTGCCGTCGGCCAGCGCGTCCAGCGTGGCGAGCGCGGCGGCGAAGGGCGTGATCTCACGCTGGTAGGTGTTGCCCAGGTAGGTGTCTTCCACGGCGGCCATCACCTGGGCCCGTCCGGAGACGGCGGACAGCGCGGTGCCGTTGGCGAGGCCCTTGCTGAGGGTGATGAGGTCCGGGGAGAGTCCGGCGGCGGTGTGGTAACCGCCGGTGGCGTACCGGAAGCCGGTCATGACCTCGTCGATGATCAGCAAGGCTCCGTGACGGCGGGTCGCCTCTTCCAGCGCTCGCGCGTACGCGTGCGGGAAGAAGTTGACCTCAGGTGTGACGATCACCCCGGCCACGGGCCCGTGGGCCGCGGCGAGTTCGTCCAGCAGGCCGAGGTCGTAGTGGAAGTCGTGGGTCTGCGGATCGCGGTCGGGTGGGCCCATGGGCGTACGGTCCTGCAGATGCCAGTCGTGCCATCCGTGGTACCCGCTGGTCAGGACTGTCGAGGCGCCGGTGTGCACCCGGGCCAGCCGGACGGCGGCGGTGGTCGCGCAGGAGCCCGTCCGGAAGAAGACGGAGCGTTCGGCGACTGGGAAGAGTGCGGCGAGCCGCTCGGCGAGTTCGACGCGGAGCGTGGACAGGGGGCCGGGCAGGATGCCGCCGCTGCGGGCGAGTTCGGCGCCGATCCGGTCGAGGACGGGCCGGTGGCCCGCGCCGAGCGGGGCGGCCCCGCTGCACGAGGTGAAGTCCACGTACCGGCGTCCGGCGGCGTCCCAGACCTCGGCGCCCGAGGCGCGGTCCAGCACCAGAGGGAAGCGGTGGTCGAGGTCCCAGGTCTGGGAGGCGGTGAACCGGCGCGCCCGCCCGAGGAGTTCGGCGTGGGCGGCGTCGGTTGCCTGGGAGAACGGCGTGGTGGTGGACATGGAGGTCCCTTCGGGTCCGGGAGAGGGGGGTTCAGCCGGTGAACGGGGCCGGCCCGCCGAGAGTCGCGGCGATGCCGACGGCGATGCGCAGGGCGTTGGCCTGGATGGTGAAGGTGGGGTTGACCCCGCCTGCGTAGGGGAAGTAACCGCCGTCCACGACGTACACGTTGTCGAGGTCATGGACCCGCCCCGCGGGATCGACCACCGACTGGGAAGGATCCGTACCGGCCCGGCAGCCACCGTGCAGATGCCTGCTGCCCCACTGGTACTGGGAGTCCTCGTAGCGGATGTCGTCGGCTCCCGCCTTGGCCAGCAACTCCGAGGCGCGGCGCGACAGATATCCCAGGCGGCGCTTGTCCAGTGGATGCGTGGTGTAGTCGATGATGATCCGCGGGAGGTTCAGCGGTCCGCGGGAGCGGGCCAGACGTACGGCGTTGGAGCGCATCGGCTGGTCGGCGGCGAGGAAGTGGACCCGCAGCCGGATCCGTCCGTCGCGCGGGGCACGGTCCTGCTCACTCGCCTCGTAGAGCAGTCCGCCGAGGCCGGAGGGGGCGTCCGGGTCCAGGTAGTGGTCGCTGAAGGACACCGTGGAAAAGGGGCCGTCGTCGACGGTCCCGGCCGCGTCGGAGGCCGCGAGGCTGTCGGCGGACACGGTTCCGCCGGCATAGCCGCTGATCTTGAAGGAGAGGCCGTGCCCCACCATGCCGGTGCTGTTGCCGAGCCCGCGCGGGGCACCGGGCTGGGTCGAGCGCAGCAGAAGGGCCGACGACTGTACGGCGTTGGCGGCCAGGACGACGCACCGGACGCGGGCCGTGCGGCGGGTACGGGTGTGTAGGTCGAGCCACTCGACGCCGGCCGCGCGATGCCGGTGCCGGTCGTGCAGGACGATCCGCAGCGCCTTCGCGCCGTGGGCCACGGTGAGCGCGTCGGGCGGGATCGGCGCGTCGAGCAGCGGGGTAGCTGCGGTGGCGCGGGCGCCGGTGGGACAGACGTGCTCGTTGCACGGTCCGCAGCGGATACAGGCCGGACGGCCCGCGTACGGTATCGAGTTGATCGCCAGCGGGGTCGGGAACGGTCGCAGACCGATCCGGTGGCCGCCCTCGGCGAGCAGCCGGCCCCGGCCGCTGAGGGGATGCGCGGGCAACACGGGTGTCGGGCCAGGTGGTTCCAGGGGGTCCGCGCCGGGGGCCCTGGCCACCCCGATACATCGCTCGACGCGGTCGTAGTACGGACGCAGATCCTCGTAACCGATCGGCCACGCGGGATCGAGCGCGTCCGGGGCCACATGCGCGCGGGCGTCCAGATCGACCTGCCGCAGGCGGAAGGAGATGCCGGCGTACAACGCCATCCCTCCGCCGACCGCCGAGGCACTCCAGGGGCGGCCGAACGGCCGTAACGCCCCGCCGGCCGTCGGTACCAGCGCGCTCTCCCAAGCACTCTCCACGTTCGGGAGCGATTCCCCGGGAGCCAGCTGCCTGCCCTCTTCCAGAACGAGCACACGAAGGCCCCGGGAGGCCATCTCCTGCGCCGCCACGGAGCCGCTCGCACCGCTCCCTTCCGCCGAGTACTACAGCCTGCTCGCCGAGATCTCCGGGCGGCCCCCGGACACGGCCGGTTGCAGAGTGTCAACCTTTCAGGTTCTAA
>NZ_JBEYVC010000060.1:0-55788 GCF_040643855.1 Streptomyces sp. NPDC047072
CTCCGATCGCTGCGGAGCGTACTCACCGAGCACGGCATCAACGCACGGATCGGCTTCCTCACCTCGGTGCTGCGTACCGAGGAGGCGTTCGAGGATCACGTCGTCGAGGGACTCCGGTGGCAGTCCGCTGCGGCGCACGGCCTCGCGGACGACGACGGTGGCGAGGTCGAGGGCGCCGGTGTCCCGCAGGGTTCCCTTGCGGGCGGTTCCGATCGCGGTGCGGCATGCGGCGAGCAGGACGGCTTCAGTCATGAATTGATGATACTTAACTTGCCTCAAACCCGGGAGACTGCTCCTCAGATCTCGACCAGACCCATAAAAGAGGATACCTTCTTCGGGTGAACTTCGAGCTCAGTGACGAGCAGGCGATGGTCCGCGCGGCTTCCCGCGATCTCCTGGCGGACCACACCCCCGTCGACCGGCTGCGGGCCGGGTTCGACACCGACACCGACACCGAACTGTGGTCCGCCGCTGCGGAGTTGGGCTGGGCCGGGCTCGCACTGCCCGAGGAGTACGGCGGCACGGGACTGGGCCTGGTCGAGCTGGCGCTCGTCGCCGAGGAGACCGGGCGGGCGCTGGGACGCGTGCCCCTGCTGCCCACGGCGGTCGTGGGGAGGGCGCTCGCGGCCACCGCACCGGCGACGCTCGCGGATGAGGTGCTGCCCGCGCTCGCCGCCGGATCCGCCTGGGCGGCCTGGGCCTTCGCGGAGCCCCGGGCGCCGTGGAGCCTCGACGGGGTGCACGCCACCGCCCGGGACTCGGCCGACGGCACCGGTTATGTGCTGGACGGCGTCAAGACCGCCGTCCAGGATGCCGGCGGCGCCCGGTGGCTCCTGGTCACCGCACGGCACGACGGCGTCCCCGCCTCCTTCCTCGTCGACCGCACCGCCCCCGGCGTGACCGTACGACGGCAACAGGTCCTCGATCTGACCCGCGCCTTCTACGAGGTCCGTCTGGACGGCGTCCAAGTGATCGCCGACCGCCGTCTCCACGCCGGGCCCGCCGAGATCCAGCGGCTGCTCGACGAGGCCGCCGTGCTGCACTGCGCCGACGCGCTCGGCGTGATGGAGCGCATGCTGGAGCTGACCGTCGAACACACCTCGGCCCGCGTGCAGTTCGGGCGTCCGATCGGCACGTTCCAGGCCGTCAAGCACGCCTGCGCCGACATGGCGCTGCTCGTGCACGGCACCCGGGCCGCCACCTCCTACGCGGCGATGGCCGCCGACACGGACAGCCCCGACGCCGACCGCGCGGCCTGCGCCGCCGCCTCCCACGCTTCGGCCTCGGCCGGTGAAGTCGCCGCCCGAGCCCTCCAGTTGCACGGCGGGATCGGCTTCACCTGGGAGCACGATCTGCACCTCTACCTGCGCCGGGCCAGGGCGGACAGCGTGCTGTACGGCGACGCGGGCGTCCACCGCGAACGGCTGTTGACCTTGCTGCGGCGGTCGCCCGCGTCCATATGACCGCACCCGCCCGCCAGTTGAAAGGGGTTCGATGGAGATCAAGGGCAAGAAGGCCGTCGTGTTCGGCGGCGCCTCCGGTATGGGCAGGGCGAGCGCCGAGCTGCTCGCGGCCCGCGGCGCCGACGTCGCCGTACTGGACCGTCCCGGGTCGGCCGGGGCGGAGGTGGCCGCCGCGCTCGGCGGGAGCTTCCACCCCGTGGACGTCACGGACTTCGCGGCGACGGAGGCCGCGCTGGCCGCCGCCGTGGAGGGGCTCGGCGCACTGCACGTCTCGGTCACCACGGCCGGCGGCGGGACCGTCCAGCGCACGCTGGGCCGGAACGGCCCGCACGACCTGGACGCCTTCCGCCGGGTCCTCGATCTCAACGTGGTCGGCACGTTCAACATCAGCCGGCTCGCCGCCGTACACATGAGCCGCAACGAGCCGGAGGATCCCGAGGGGACCGGTGAGCGCGGGGTCATCGTGAACACCTCGTCGATCGCCGCCTTCGAGGGGCAGGTCGGCCAGGTCGCCTACTCCGCCGCGAAGGCCGCCATCGCCGGGATGACCCTGACCATGGCCCGGGACCTCGGCTCGCTCGGCATCCGCGTCCTCGCCATCGCGCCCAGCCTGTTCGCCACCGGGGCGACCGAGAAGATCCCCGAGGAGGCGCGGGCCGCGCTGGTCAAGGACGCCGCCTTCCCCCGCCGCCTCGGCCGGCCCGAGGAGTACGCCAAGCTCGCGCTCGCGATCATCGACAACCCCATGCTGAACGGCCAGTGCCTGCGTCTCGACGCCGGCCAGCGGTTCGCCCCGAGGTGACGGAGTCCCTATGACCGACACAGAACACACAGGCAACGAGCACGCGGGCCGGGTCGCCTTCGTCACCGGCGGCGGCCGTGGCTTCGGCAAGGCCTTCGGGGCCGCGCTGACCCGGCGCGGGGCCCATGTCGTGCTGGCCGACATCGACGGCGACGTCGCCGTGGCGGCGGCCAAGGAGCTGACCGCGCTGGGCGGCAGCGCCACCGGAGTGGCGTGCGACGTGGCCGACGAGGCCGCCGTGGACGCGGCGATCGCCGAAGTCGCCGACCGGCACGGCGGTCTGGACATCCTCGTCAACAACGCGGGGCTGCACGCCGCCTTCAACAAGCCGTTCGCGGAGCTCGGACTCCCCTCCGTACGGCGGGTGTTCGACGTCAACGTCATGGGGGTCGTCATCTGCTCGCTCGCGGCACGCGAGGCCATGCGCGGCCGCCCGGGCGCGAGCATCGTCAACATCTCGTCGTCGGCCGCCTACGCCAACCGGACGGTGTACGGCGTCTCCAAGCTCGCCGTGCGCGGGCTGACCGTGGCGTTCGCGCGGGAGTTCGCCGCCGACGGCATCCGCGTCAACGCGATCGCGCCGGGCCTCATCTTCACGGACGCCGTCCGGGAGCAGCTCCCCCCGGCCGAGGCGGAACGCGTCCTGGGCGAGCAGATCCTGCACCGCGAGGGCACCGAACAGGACATCGTGGACGCCCTGTTGTACCTGGTCTCTCCCCGCTCGGCCTTCGTCACCGGGGAGACCCTGCGGGTGACGGGCGGCTTCGCGCTCTCCGTCTAGTGGTGAAACCGAGGTGCCTGGACGGGCACCGGGCGGGTAGCGTGCAGGCCATGTCGAGTCCTGAGTCGGACAAGGTGGGGGCTTTCGGTCACGCCGTCAGCCCCCTGCGTCACTGACCAAGTAGCCCTGCCGTCGCGTCGCGTTCTGCGCAGGGACGAAGTGTGCCTCCGGGGCTGGCCGCGGTGACGAGACGACCCTCTCGTGCCTCTCCTCACCTCGGAGCCACTCGATGCCTTACCCCTTGTATCTGCTTGCCCTGGCCGTCTTCGCCATGGGCACCTCGGAGTTCATGCTCGCCGGCCTCCTGCCGGACATCGCCTCGGATCTCGGCATCACCGTCGGGACCGCGGGCATGCTCACCCCGGCCTTCGCGATCGGCATGATCGTCGGCGCTCCCCTCGTGGCCGCGCTTGCCCGCGACTGGCCGGGGCGCTCAAGCCTTCTGGGGTTCGTTCTCGCGTTCGCGGCAGCTCACGCCGTGGGCGCCCTCACCCTTAGCTTCCCCGTCCTCTTCGCCTCCCGGGTCGTCGCCGCGCTCGCGAACGCGGGGTTCCTCGCCGTCGCCCTGACGACTGCCGCCACGCTGGTCCCGCCCGACAGGAAGGGACGCGCGCTGGCCGTGCTGCTGTCGGGTACGACGGTGGCCACGATCGCCGGTGTCCCCGGTGGGTCGGTGCTCGGCACGTTGCTCGGCTGGCGGGCCACGTTCTGGGCCGTCGCCGCGCTCTGCCTGCCTGCGGCGCTCGGCATTCTGAAGGGCATCCCGGCGGGACGCGCAAGGGAAGAGGCGGCCGGCGGGCCGACCCTCCGAGCGGAACTCGCCCAGCTCAAGGGCGCCCGGTTGAGGCTGGTCATGCTGCTCGGTGCGCTGGTGAACTCGGCGACCTTCGCGAGCTTCACCTTCCTCGCCCCCGTGGTGACCGACACCGCCGGGCTGAGCGATCTGTGGATCCCGGTCGCTCTGGTGCTCTTCGGTGCCGGTTCCCTCGTCGGCGTCACCGTCGCCGGACGGCTGTCCGACCGGCGCCCTGACCTGGTCCTCGCGGTCGCCGGTCCGCTGCTGCTCGTCGGGTGGCCAGCCCTGGCCCTTCTGGCCGACGATCCGGTCCTGCTGCTCGGCCTCGTGTTCGTCCAGGGCGCGCTGTCGTTCGCGTTGGGCGGCACGCTGATCACACGGGTCCTCTACGAGGCGGCGGGCGCCCCCACCATGGCCGGCTCGTACGCGACGGCGGCACTCAACGTGGGCGCCGCCGTCGGACCCCTCGTCGCCGCGACCACCCTCGGCACCACGGTCGGGCACCTGGGGCCACTGTGGGCGAGCGCGCTCCTGGTCGCCGTCGCGCTGCTCATCGCGTTCCCCGTCCGCGATGTGATCACCACCGGTCGACGCGCCGAGCGGATCCGGTGACGCCTGCGCACGGCGCGCGTCGGTGGCCGGGACACCCTCGGGTCCCGGCCGCCGGCGCTGTTCAACTCCTCCTAGGTGGCGGCCAGTTCGGCCTCCGGGGACTTCTCGGCGAGTTCCGCCTCCTCCTGCTTGACCGCCTTCAGCAGCACGATCGGTGTGGCGATCTTCCAGACGAAGTACACGGCCGTGGGGATGACGTTGGCCAGCAGACCGTCCCAGGCGAGCGGCCCGGTCTTGTTGACGAAGACGAACGCCCCCGGGATCAGGAGCACACCCAGCACCATGCTGAGCCAGCCGTACCAGCGGGGGAAGATCGGCTTGGCCCGGTGGTCGACGAAGGAGGCGTACCCGATCGACCACACCTGGAGGACGAAGATGCACGCGTTGCCGACCAGCATGAGCCAGTAGGTGTCGGACATCGCGGACAGCACGTCGGGCGAGTGGATCTCCGGCCGGTAGGCCGCGGCGGCGAGGATCGCGAGCGGGAAGAAGAAGCCGAGCGGGGCGACGACCCCCGTGGTGAGCTGGATCATGGACAACAGTCCCCAGCCGCCCTCGACGCGGCGCATCTGGAGGCTCGTCACGACGACGTAGGGATACTCGAACGGGACGGTGAGCACCATGATGACGACACAGGTGAGGATGCCCGTCCGGTGGTCGGTCAGGAAGTCGACGATGCCCTCGGGGCTCTCCGTCGGGCTCATCGGGGTGATGAGATGCCCCACGCTGTAGGCCGCGATGAACCCGATCAGCAGGATGAATCCGCACCAGGCCGAGAAGCGCTCCAGTCTGAGGTACAAATCTTGCCGCATGAACGATCTCCTTTGATCGCGTAAGCCCGCATTACCAGCCGACCAGCCTGTCCAGCACGAGATGCGTGGTGGAGAGGTAGTCGCCGTATCCACCGCGGAAGAACAGCAGCGGACTGCGCCGGGATTCGACGCGCAGATGCCGTGCGCGGCCGACGACCAGGAAGTGGTCACCGATCTCGACGACGTTCTCCACCGAGCAGTCGACCCACGCGACGATCCCTTCCAGCACGGGATTTCCGAGCGGGGACGCCTTCCAGGTCACGCCCTTGAAGCGGTCCCCCGCCCCGCCCGCCAGCTGCCGGGACAGCCGTTCCTGGTTGCCCGCCAGGGAGTTGGCGCAGAAACGGCCGGTGGCGCGGATGGTGCGCAGGGTCGTGGAGGAGCTGTCCACCAGGAAGGAGACGAGGGGCGGGTCCAGGGAGACCGACATGAAGGTGCCGACGATCAGTCCGTGGGGCCTCTCCTCGTCGTCCGCGGTGGTGATGGCGACCACGCTCGTCGGGAAGTGGCCGAGGACGCCGCGGAAGTAGCGGCCGTTGACGGTGTCCATGCCCGGCCTCAGAGCATGACGCGCATGGACTCGGGCAGTTCGAGGCCCATCCGCACCAGGGCGTTGGCGTGGTAGGCGCTGCCGGGTACGTGGATCATGTGCTGGAGTCCCACGTGGGCGTCGCGCCAGTACCGCTGGAGCGGGTTGTCGTGCCGGATCGCGTTGCCGCCGGAGCGCGCGAAGATCCCGTCCAGCGCGGAGACCGCGCGCCAGGCGCAGCGCACCTGGTTGCGGCGGACGTCGGCCCGGTCCTCCAGGGTGATGGGGAGGCCGGCCTCGGCCTTGTCGTAGAGGCGGCTGATGCCCTCGATCAGCTGCACCCGCGAGGCGGCGATCTCCGCGGCGGCCTCTCCGGCGGAGTAGAGGACGTAGGGATCGTCGCGCACCTGGACGCCGGTGACGGCGACCCGCTCGCGCTGCTGGGCGAGATGGAGGGCGAGGCCCCCTTCGCAGATGCCGATGACGGCGGCGGTGATGCCGAGCGGGAACATCGAGGCGAAGGGCAGCTTGTAGAGGGTCTCGGTCAGTCCGACCGCCTCGGCGGCGGCGCCCTCGGTGACCAACTCCTGGCGGATGGTGCGGTATTCGGGGACGAACGCCTTGTCGACGACGACGTCCTTGCTGCCCGTGCCGGCCAGCCCGATCACGTTCCAGGTGTCGTCGAGGATCTGGTAGTCGGAGCGCGGCAGCACCACGTGCAGCACGCTGATCGGCCCGGCCGGCTTGCCCTTGCCGTCGCCGACGAGCGCGCCGAGGAAGTCCCAGGAGCAGTGGTCGCTCCCCGAGGAGAACGGCCAGCGCCCGCTGAGGACATAGCCGCCCTCGACCGGCTCGGCGATGCCGTTCGGCATGTAGGGGGAGGCGATCCAGGTGTCCGGGTCGTCGTCCCACACCTCGTGGGCGAGCCGGGGATCCAGCTGCGCCAGCTCCCAGGGGTGCACGCCGACGACCCCGCACACCCAGCCCGCGGCCCCGTCGTGCCGGGCGACCGCCATCACGGCTTCGGCGAAGTCCCGGGGGTGTGCGGCGTGTCCGCCGAATTCCTTGGGCTGGAGAAGCCTGATGACTCCCGCCGAGCGGAGCAACGCGACGGTTTTGTCGCTGAGTTTGCCGAGTTTCTCGTTCTCCTCGGCGAGTGCGGCCAGTTCGGGCCCGATCTCCTCGATACGACCGACGACTTCGTGCGCCACGCCGCACACCTCCTGCGAACCGGTGAAACACGTGCATCACGTGTGCCGCGCCTCGGCGGCGGAATGGCCTCATTGTGATTTCGCGGGAGGGACACCCGCTGAGGCCTTTCCGCTGACCGGGACAGCGCCGGATACCGCGGGATCAGCACCGGGTCAGTCGGTGGGGCGTGCCGGGCTCACCGCCTCGAAGCAGCGCGCCACCGCCCGCAGGGCCTGCGAGAGGGACTCGGCGAGCGGCGCCCCCTCGGGTGACGTCGCCCAGTCCTCCACCGCGATCCGCAGGGCGGCGTTGAGCATGCCCGCCTCCATGCGTACGGCCAGGTCGTGTGCCGTGCGGCCGGTGCCCTCCGCGATGACCTGGGCGAAGACGGCCTCGGCGTCGAAGTGGGTCTCCAGCCACACGGCCCGCAGCCCCGGTTCGTCACGGCTGAGCCGTACCAGGTCCCGCAGGGCGCCCAGGGGTTCCAGGAAGGCCTCGGGGTCGTCGACGCCGGCGAGCGCCCGGGCGAGCGAGCCCTCGCCCTGCCAGTACGCGCGCAGCCGCTCGGTCGCGATCTCCATGCCGGACGCGAGCAGGGGTCGTACGCACTCCTCCTTCGAGCGGAAGTAGCGCCACAGGGTACGGGTGGAGATGCCGGCGGCCGCGGCGATGTCCTCCGCCGTGGTGGCCGCGACGCCCCGGTCGGCGAAGAGCCGCAGCGCCTCCTCGGCGATCTCCCGGCGGGTCGCCTCACGGCGCCGCTCCGTCAGCGGCGGCCGTCCGCCGCGGCCTGCGGCTCGCGCGCTCATACGCCTCCCTCCACGTCTGTGCGGACGACTTTACCGGGGCTTCAACAACGGCCTCACGCAAGGGAATTGGCAGTTTCTGACACGTCGCGACTTTATGGCGCACCGTGACATCCGGTGCTACGGTGACGCGGCATCGCCGAAGCATGGACGCGTCAAGAACGCCAGTCGCTTCGCGCGCGGATGAGATCAGTCCCCCACAGTCCATCCCGAAGTCCCTCTCGACGGGAGTCCCCCATGTCCCGGACCGCTCCTTCCCCTGTCTCCCCCTCAGGTATCAGCCGCCGCCGTCTGCTCGGCGCGGGCGCCGCCGTCGGTGCCGTGCTCGGCGGTGCCGGTACGACGGCCCGGGCGGCGACGCCCACCACGACCGTCTCCTCCGCCGACGTCACCGAGCTGCGGGCCCGCGCCGTCGTCGTCGGCACCGGCTTCGGCGGCGGGGTGACCGCGCTCCGGCTCGCCCAGGCCGGTGTGCGCACCCTGGTCCTGGAGCGCGGCCGGCGCTGGGTCACCGGCCCGAACGCGACGACGTTCTGCCGCTTCGCGAACATGGACAACCGCTCCGCCTGGCTCACCGACCACCCGGTCGTCGGGGGCGTGGACAAGACCTGGACGCCCTACACCGGGGTCATCGAACCCGTGGTGGGGAACGGCATGACCGCCAACGTCGGCGCGGCGGTCGGCGGCGGCTCGATCATGTACCACGGGATGACCCTCCAGCCCACGAAGGAGAACTTCACCCGCTCGATCCCGCTCGCCTCGGACTTCTACGGCGACCTGGACCGGATCTGGTACCCCACGGTCTCCCGCATGCTGGGCATCACCACCATCCCGGACGACCTGCTCGCCGCCGACCCGTACACGTCCTCCCGGCTCTTCCGGGACGTGCTGCCGAAGGCGGGCATGACCCCGTTCAAGGTGCCGCTGCCCATCGACTGGCGTTACGCGCGAGGCGAGTTGACCGGCCAGTACGCGCCGACGTACACCACCAGCGACATCGCGTTCGGCGTCAACAACGGCGGCAAGCACTCGATCGACGTCACCTATCTCGCGCAGGCGGAGACGACCGGGCTGGTCGAGGTGGCACCCCTGCACGTCGTACGGGATCTGTCGATGGACGCGTCGAAGAAGTGGGTGCTGGCCGTCGACCGTATCGACACCTCCGGCGCGGTCCAGGAGAGGATCCGGGTCACCGCGGACGCGGTGTTCCTCAACGCCGGTTCACCCGGCACCACCCGGTTGCTGGTCAAGTCGCGGGCGAAGGGCCTGGTGCCGGAGCTGCCGGACGCGATCGGCACCAAGTGGGGCAACAACGGCGACCGGATCTGGGCGTGGATCAACCCGAACGGCGACGCGGGCACCCAGCAGGGCGGGCCCGCCTGCATCGGCGCGACCGACTCCAACGGCGTCGCCTCCTACACGGTCGTGCACGCGGGCTCGCCCATCCAGCAGGCCGGTGTCACCGCCCTGACCGTGGTCGGGTACGGCATCGTCGACGGCGTCGGCACCTGGGCCTACGACGCCGACCAGGACGACGCGGTGCTGACCTGGCCGAGCACCGGGGACGCGGCGCTCCAGGTGCTGATCACCGCGCGCATGCAGGCGATCGCCGCGGCGGGCGGCGGCCTGATGATCGACACCAACGCCTCGGCGCCGTCCACCTGGCACGCCCTCGGCGGGGTCCCGATGGGCGACGCGGTCGACCTGTACGGCCGGGTCCTCGGCCACAAGGGGCTCTACGTCCTGGACGGCGCCCGCATCCCGGGCTCGACCGGCGCCTGCAACCCGTCGTACACGATCGCGGCGCTCGCCGAACACAGCATGGCGACGATCGTCCGCCAGGACCTCGGCCGCGTGTTCTAGGGAGTGAAGAGGCGGCCTAGGCCGCCGCAGCGTGGTTCGCCGCCACATAGCCGAACACGGCCGAGGCGGCGATGCTGGCTCCGGCTCCCAGGTACTTGCGGCCCATCACGGACGCGGTGCAGTTGCCGGTGGCGTAGAGGCCCTGGATCGGGGTGCCGTCGGTGCCGAGGACCCGGGCGGACTCGTCGCACAGGAGGCCGCCGCTGGTGCCGATGTCCCCCGGGTACAGGGCGACCGCGTAGAAGGGCGGCTTGGCGACCGGGCCCAGGCAGGGGTTGGGTGTGTGGGTGATGTCGCCGTAGTACTTCTCGTGGTCGCCCTCGCCCCGGTGGAAGTCCTCGTCGACGCCCGTCGCGGCGAAGCCGTTGAAGCGCTCGACGGTCTTGAGGAGCCCGCCGGGGTCGATCCCACACTGGTCGGCGAGGTCCTCCAGGGTGTCCGCCCGCTTCATCGCACCGCTGCCGATCCACTCCTTGGGCGTGCGGCCGGGCGGGGACATCCCGAACGGGTAGTGGCCGCGGTGCCGTGAGTCCACGACGAGCCAGGACGGCAGGGCGCCGCCGAACTCCCGCTCGTGCGCGTACATCCGCTGTCCGGCCTCCTGGTAGGCGACCGCCTCGTTGAAGTACCGCCGTCCCTCCGCGTCGACGATGATCGCGCCCGGCTTGCCGCGTTCGGACAGGCACATGCTGGGGCTGCCGTCGGGCAGGAGCCACGAGGGCATCCACCAGGCCTCGTCGAGCAGGTCGGTCGCCGCGCCGAGCGCCATGGCGATCCGGATCGTCTCCCCGGTGTCGCCCGGATTCGCCGAGGTCCAGCGGTCGCTGACGGGCCGTCCGCCCGAGTGCTCGGCGCGCATCTCCTTGTCCCGTGCGAAGCCGCCGGCGGCGAGCAGTACGCCGTCGCGCGCACGGATCCGCAGGTCACGGCCGTCCTTGCGGACGACGGCCCCGACGACCCGGCCGTCCTCGACGACGAGGTCGGTCAGCGCCGACTCCAGCCATACGGCGACGCCTTGGCGCAGCAGGATCTGGAGCAGGCGAGCGGTCAGGGCCGCGCCATTGGAGACGAGCCGCTGCCCGCGGATCCGGCCGAGCGCCGTGCGGCCGATCACGCGCGCGAGGACGGCGAGCCCGATCCTGGTGCGCATCAGCATCATCGGTCCGGCCTCGCCCGTGTAGACGGTGAGCCCGTTGGAGAACCCGAGCCGGATGCGGTCGCGCCAGGGTCCGAGCCGGTTCTTGTCGAAGGCCTTCGCCTCGATCGAGCGGCCGCGCGCGGACCCGCCCTCGCAGCCCCGGACGCCGGAGTAGTAGTCGCTATAGCCCTCGCAGCGCCGGAACTCCAGCCCCTCGGACTCCAGGAAACCCACCATCTCCGCACCGGAGTTGACGTACGCGAGCCTGCGCTCGGGAGACGAGGCGGGACCCGCGTCCCCTACGACGGTCTCGAAGTACCGCAGGGCCGCCTCGACCGAGTCGGGGACGCCCTCCCGCCGCATGAGCGGGTTGTGCGGCAGCCACATCACCCCGCCCGACATACAGGTGGAGCCGCCGAACAGGTCGGACTTCTCCACGACGAGCACGTCCTTGCCGAGCGCGCGGGCCCGGACGGCCCCGACGACCCCGGCACCGCTCCCCACCACGAGGAAGTCGGTCGAGTGATCCCAAGCGGTCATCGGCCCGCCCCTCCGCTCTCGGGTGCCGACAGGTCCGACACACCGTAGGTTCGGCGGACCGGCACCGCGCCGGGTCTCCCGCTCAGTGGAACGCGGCCGGTGCGGTGCTGTCCGGTGCGCAGGGTGGTCCCGCCTTCTCGACGGCGTCCTGTTCCGCGACTTACTCGATGCGGGTCAGCCCGCGGGCGTCACCGGTGCCCGCCACAGCGCGACGATCGCGTCCACGAGGCCGGTGGCGGCGTCGTGCCAGGTCGCCGAGGGGGTTCGGGTGCCGGCGGCCAGGGCGCGCTCCCGGTCGACGGACATCTGCACGATCAAGTGCCGTGTCATGTCGGCGCGTTCGGCGCGCGCCGGGTCCGGCAGCTCCGGGACACAGCGCGTCAGGCCCGCCTCCAGGTCGTACAGCGACGGGGAGGTGGCGTAGAACTCCTCCTCGGCGATCGGGTAGAGCGCGGGGTCGGCGGTGACCTGGGCGATGAAGCGGGCGTACCAGCTGGGGCGGCCCAGGTCGGCCAGGTGTCCGGTGATGGGGCGGACCGCGCAGTCCACCCAGTCGCGCAGGTCGGTGGAGTCGCCGATCCCCTCCAGCATGCGGACGCGCAGCGCCTCGATCGGCTCGGCGTGCCGGCGGATCAGCGCCCTGACCAGGTCGGCCTTGGTCCCGAAGTGGTAGACGACGGCGGTGTTGTTGCCCTGGCCCGCGGCCTCGCTGATCTGCCGGTTGCCGACGGCGTACACGCCGTGCTCGGCGAACAGCCGCTCGGCCGCGGTGAGCAGGGCCTCCCTGGTGGCCCTGACCTGTTCGTCGCGTCTCGTCCCGCCCGCCATCCCCACCCGCTTCCGCCCCGCCCGTCCGCTGCCGCGAACCGCCCCAGAACGTAAATCACCTGATTGTTTTCCGTCCAGAGGGCGGCCGGGAACATCATCACCGGGCGGGACCGTCCCCGCAGGGCGTCCCGGTAATGTGATGAGCATGTCGGGGAGGAAGGTCCGGGCCGAGCAGGTCCGTGCGACCCGGGAGCTGATCCGGAGCACCGCGGAGCGGCTGTTCGCCGAGCGCGGGGTGTTCGCCGTGTCCAACCGCCAGATCAGCGAGGCCGCCGGGCAGGGCAACACGGCGGTGGTCGGCTACCACTTCGGCACCAAGGCGGACCTGGTGCGCGCGATCGCCCACCACCACACCGAGCAACTGACCGACGTGACCGAGCGGTTGCTCGCGGAGACGGCCGACTCGGCCGAACTACGGGACTGGGTGGGCTGTCTGGTGCGGCCGACCCCCGAGTACCTCGACCGCCTCGGCAGCCCCACCTGGTTCGCGCGGTTCTCCGCGCAGGTGATGGCCGACCCCGCGCTGCACGAGATCCTGGTCGAGGAGACCCTGGACGCCCCGGTCTGGCGGCGGATCCTGGACGGCCTGCACCGCTGCCTGCCCGAGCTGCCCGCCGACGTACGGGCGCAACGCACGGCGATGACCCGGCACATCATCCTGCAGATGTGTGCCGAGCGGGAGCGCGCTCTCGCCCTCGACATCCCCACACCGAGGGCGAGTTGGCAGGACGCCGCCACCGGGATGGTCGACGCGATCCTCGGCCTGTGGACGGCACCCGTCTCCTCCTGACGCCCCGCCGACGTCCTCACGGAAGCTCCACGGGACCGCGCGAGAGATTTTGAATCAACCGATTGACTTAGCAACGGCGCAGGAGTTCACTCAGAGGCGCGGTCGACGGAGCCGGACGGGTTCCCGCCGCTCAACTCCCTTTCTTCCCACGGTCGTTCAGAAGGCTCCGCTGTGCCCACGGCGACTAGGAGCAGCCCCGTGAAAGTAACCGTCGAGCAGGACAAGTGTGTTGCGGCCGGCCAGTGCGTGGCCGCCGCGCCGGAGGTGTTCGACCAGCGCGACGAGGACGGTGTCGTCGTCCTGCTGGATACCGCGCCACCGCCCGGGCTCACCGACGACGTCCGGTACGCGGCCGCCGTCTGTCCGGCGCTGGCGATCCACATCACCGAGTGACACCCCGAACGATCTCCCGAGGATGGACATGTCCGACGCCCCCACCGCCACAGCCCAGGCCCCCACATGGCCCATGCCCCGCGCCGACGGCTGCCCCTTCGACCCACCCCCGGCACTTCGCGCACTCACCGCCGAGAAACCCCTGGCCAAGGTACGGATCTGGGACGGCAGCACGCCCTGGATCGTCACCGGGCACGCGGCCCAGCGGCAGCTGCTCGCGGACCCCCGGGTCAGCGTCGACGAGCGGCTGCCCGGGTTCCCGCACTGGCACGAGGGCATGGCGGCCGCCGTGCGGTACCGTCCGCGGTCCGTCTTCAACTCGGACGTGCCCGAGCACACCCACTACCGCCGGGTCATGACACCGCCCTTCACCTACCGGCGGGTCGAGGCCCTGCGCCCGGCCATCCAGAAGATCACCGACGATCTCCTCGACAAGATGCTCGCCGGACCCCAACCGGCCGACCTCGTCGAGGCGTTGGCGCTCCCCCTGCCCACGCTGATGATCAGCGAGCTGCTGGGCGTGCCGTACGAGGACCACGACTTCTTCCAGGAGAACGCGGCCCGCGGGATCGCCCACGACGTCTCCGCGGAGGAGACGATGCAGACGTTCGGCGCGCTCAACGCGTACCTGGTGCGGCTCGTCGAGAAGAAGGCCGCCGACCCGGCCGACGACGCGCTGTCCGACATCGCGGCCCGGGTCACCGCCGGTGACATCACCGTCGCCGAGGCCGCCATGATGGGCCTCGGCCTGCTCATCGCGGGACACGAGACCAGCGCCAACATGATCGGCCTTGCCGTCCCCGCCCTGCTGGAGAACCCCGAGCAGCTGGCCCTCCTGCGCGACACGGACGACCCGAAGGTGGTCGCGGGCGCGGTCGAGGAGCTGCTGCGCTACCTGGGGATCATCCACGGCGGCCAGCGGCGGATCGCCAAGGAGGACATCGAGATCGCCGGTGAGGTGATCCGGGCCGGCGAGGGCATCATCGTCGAGCTGTTCAGCGCCAACCGGGACGCCGACGTCTTCCCCGACCCGGACCGGCTGGACCTGGGCCGTCCCAACGCCCGTCACCACAACGCGTTCGGCTTCGGCATCCACCAGTGCATCGGCCAGCAACTGGCCCGGGTGGAGCTCCAGGTCGTCTACCCGACCCTCTTCCGCCGCGTCCCGACCCTGGCCCTCGCGACCCCGCTCGCCGGCATCGAGTTCAAGCACGACCGGCTCGCCTACGGCGTCTACACACTCCCGGTCACGTGGTGAGCGAGGGCAAGGTCGCCGTGGTGAGCGAGGGCAACGTCGCCGTGGTCACCGGCGGCGCGGGAGGCCTCGGGCGCGCGACCGTCGAGCGGCTCCTGGAGGAAGGGGCGCGGGTCGTCGTCGGTGACCTCGACCAGGACGCCGGAGAGTCGCTCGTCAAGGATCTCGGCGTCCGCTTCCGGCGGACCGACGTGGCCGTCACGGAGCAGGTAGAGGACCTCGTCGCCTACGCGGTGGGGGAGTTCGGCGGACTGCATCTCATGGTGAACAACGCCGGGATCTCCGGAGCCATGCACGCCCGCCTCCTCGACGAGGACTTCGCGGACTTCCAGCGGATCATCGCGGTCAACCTGCTCGGCGTGATGACCGGCACCAGGGCCGCGGCCCGGCACATGGCGGCGCACGGCGGCGGGGCGATCGTCAACGTCAGCTCCATCGGCGGGATCCAGGCCGGGCCGGGCGTGCTGTCGTACCGCGCCTCCAAGGCGGCGGTGATCCACTTCACCAAGTGCGCGGCGACGGACCTCGCCGAGTTCGGCATCCGCGTCAACTGCCTTGCCCCCGGCGGCATTCCGACCGGCCTGCTGGCCTCGGCGACCGAGGACGACGAGACGACCCGGCGCATCCGCGCCCACATGGCGGCCACCCAGCCGCTCCCCCGCCCCGGCACCGCCCGGGACGTCGCCGAGGCGGTCGCCTATCTGGGCGGTGAGCGCTCCGCGCACGTCACCGGGACCGTGCTGACGGTCGACGGCGGCACCACGGCCGGTGTGAAGCCGCTCCGGCCCGCAGCGACCCCGTAACACCCGTATGGATGGAGGACGACGATGTCCAGCCAGACCGACACGCTGTACCCGCCCGAAGGACTCGGCGCGCCGAAGGACCGGCACGGCCGCACGGGCAGCACCTTGAACCTCCCGCAGGGCACGGAGATCTTCTCCGCCGACAACCACATCTCGCTGGCGGAGGACATCTTCGTCGACCGGTTCCCCGAGCGGCTCAAGGACCAGGCGCCGCGCATCTGGTACGAGGACGGCGCCTACGAGTTGGGGATGGGCGGACAGTCGTTCCTGCCCAAGGAGTTCAGCAGCGTCCTCATGCAGTACGACCCGCTCACGGGATCCGGCTCCGACAACCTCGAAGGCCGGCTGGCGGAGCTCTCCTCGGACGGCATCGACAAGGAACTCGCCTTTCCCAACGCCCTGTTGGCGATGTTCTTCTACCCGGACCCGGAGGTGCGCGAGCTGACCTTCCGGATCTACAACGAGTACATCGCGGACCTCCAGGAGCGCTCCGGCGGCCGCTTCTACGGCGTCGGGCTCATCAACTGGTGGGACGGCAAGGGCGCCCGCCGGACCCTGGAGGAGCTGAAGGGCCTCGGGATCAGGACGTTCCTGATGCCGCTGTCGGCGGGCAACGACCTGGAAGGGCAGCCCATCGACTACGCGAGCATCAGGATGGCGCCCGTCTGGGAGGCCATCGAGGAGTCGGGGCTGCCGGTCTCGCACCACATCGGCGAGTCCACCCTGAAGGCGCCCTGCGAGACCAACGCGATCGCCGTCGGGATGATCGTCAACGTCTCGCCGTTCCGCGAGGTGTGGGCGAAGTACGTCTTCAGCGGCATCCTCGACCGCCATCCCGGCCTGCGCGTCGGCTGGTTCGAGGGCGGTGCCAACTGGGTGCCCTCCGCGCTCCAGGACGCCGAGCACATCCTCGCCTCCTACCGGCACATGCTGGACCGGCCGTTGGACCACGACATACGGCACTACTGGAACACCCACATGTACGCGTCCTTCATGGTCGACCCGCTCGGGCTCGAACTCCTCGGCCGCATCGGCGCGGACCGGGTCATGTGGTCCGCCGACTACCCGCACAACGAGAGCACCTTCGGCTACTCCGAGAAGTCGGTCGCGCTGGTCGCGGACGCCGTCGGGCCCGAGCAGGCGGCCCGGATCGTCAGCGGCAACATCAAGGAATACCTCGGCCTCTAGATGACCGACAGGGAGGCGGGTATGCCCGTCATCGACATCCCGGCCGAGCCCGACCTGGCACGGATGAGCCGTGAACGCGGCGCACGGTTGCGGGCGGCTATGACCGAGCAGGGCGTGGACGCCCTGGTCCTCCTCGGCAACAGCGCGGTGAGCTACTCGACCGGGGTGACCTGGCCGCTGGGCGACTCGGGGCTCGCCCATGTGGACCGCCCGGTCGCCGTGGTGATGGCGAACGACCCGAGGCCCCATCTGTTCATGCCGTTCCGCGAGGGCGCGTCCGAGCAGCGGCTCATACCCCCCGATCATCTGCATCCGCCGGTCTATCTCGAATTCGACGAAGGAGTACAGAAGTTCGCGGCCGTACTCGGCGAACTCACCTCCGCAGAAACCCGCGTGGCCGTCGACGAGCTGACCGGTGCCATGCGCCGCGCGGGCAAGTCCCTCTTCCCCGGCGGCACTCCGGCCGACGCCTCGATGGTCCTGGCCGCCGCCAAGCTGACCAAGACCCCGGACGAACTGGCCTGTATCCGCGCCGCGTTGCGGATCACCGAGCGGGCCATGGCCGGCATCGAGGGCTCGCTGGCGCCGGGCATGCGCCAGATCGACCTGTCGGCCGGCTTCGTACGGCAGGCCTACGAGCACGGCGCGGAGGCCAACGTCCTCGACCCGATCTGGCAGGTGATGCCCGCCTCCCGGGAGGCGGGCGTATGGACCACGCACGGCGACCTCGCCCTCCCGCTGCTGACGACCGAGCGGGAGCTGGCCAAGGGCGACGTGCTGTGGACCGACGTGAGCATCAGCTACGCCGGGTACTGCTCGGACTTCGGCCGGACCTGGATCGTCGGACAGGACCCGACCCCGCGCCAGCGGGCGCAGTTCCGCAGATGGCGGGAGATCCACTCCGCGGTGAAGGACGTCCTGCGGGCCGGTGCCACCGCCTCCGATCTCACCAGGGCCGCGATCGCCGCGAACGGCGGCGGCAAGCCCTGGCTCCCCCACTTCTACCTGGGCCACGGCATGGGCGTCGACCCGGCCGAGATGCCCTTCGTCGGCACCGATCTGGGCGAGGAGTTCGACGAGCGGCAGGTCCTTCGGGCCGGCATGGTGCTCGTCCTCGAACCCGTCGTCTGGGAGGACGGCACCGGCGGCTACCGCAGCGAGGAGGTCCTCGTGATCGAGGAAGAGGGCTGGACAGCCCTGACCGACTACCCCTACTCCCCCTATGACGACTGACGTCCTGCCGGACGACCGAGCTCTCCGCGTAGGGCGGCGGGAGCGCGCGCTGGCACACATGGAAGCCCACGACCTCGACGTCCTCGTGCTCGGGCGCGAGGCCAACGTCCGCTATGTCACCGGCACCCGGAGCCTGTGGACGGCGGGCACCCGCCCGTTCGCCCCGGCGGCCGTGGTGGTCCGCGCCACCGGCGCCATCCACGCCCTGATGACCTGGGACGAGGGCCTGCCCGACGACATCCCCCACGAGCACCTCTACGGCCTGACGTGGAACCCGATGAACTGGGTGACCGCGCTCCAGGGCATCGAGGGCACGGCCACGGCCCGCCGTGTGGGCACGGACACCATCTCCCCGCTGTTCGCCCGACTCCTGCCGATGGCCTGCCCGCAGGCGGACCTGGTCGACGGCGAACCGGCCATGCGGGCGGCCCGCCGGGTCAAGACACCCGAGGAGGTGACGGCCCTGCGCACCTCCCTCGCCGTGGCCGAGGCGAGTCTGGCCGCAGCGGTGGCGGAGTTGCGGCCGGGCGTCACCGAACAACACCTGGCGGGCGTCCTGTTGGAGGCCGCGGCGGCGGGTGGCGTGAGCACTCCGGCCACCCAGGAGGTCGCCTGGGTGACCTCCAAGGAGCACCCGTGGCGCAAGGTCGAGCGCGACGGCCGGGTCGAACCGGGCGACCTCGTCGCCCTCACCTCGGGCGTCGTCGCGGGCGGCTACATCGGCGAGGTCGCCCGCACCTGGCCGGCCGGCGGCGACACGGACGCCGCACGTTGGCTCTACGGGCGGTGGGAGCGGCTCTGGTCGCTGCTGTACGACGCCTGCCGCCCGGGTGCGCCGGCAAGTGACCTGCTCGCCGCGTACGCCACGGCCGGTGAACCGCTGCCCCCGATGCCGGTGGCCCGCGGTCTGGGCCTGGGCTTCGACCCGCCCGTGGTCTCCACGGGGCTGCCGGGCACCGCGGCCGAGGAGCGCCTCGAACCCGGGATGGCGCTGGCCGTCACCGGCTACGTCTGGCAGGAGGGCGTGGGAGCCGTCCTGGGCCGGGAGGCCGTACTGATCACCTCCGACGGGGCCGAACTGCTCACGTCGAGCCCTTTCTGGCAACCGTAAGGATCCCTCATGGCCGACAGCGCACGTCCTCCGGCGGAGGAGATCATCCGCTACGAGAAGGACCCGAAGACCCGCATCGCCACCCTCACCCTGGACCGGCCCGACGCCCTCAACGCCCCTACGGCGGCGGCCCGTTCGCGGTTCGCGGCGCTGCTGCACCGCGTCAACGTGGACGACGAGGTGAAGGTCCTGGTCATCCGGGGCGTCGGCGACGACCTCGGCTCGGGCGCGGACATCGCCGAGACGATGGAGATGCACGCGGCGCCGACCGCCGGACCGCTCCTCGCCGAGCAGGGCATCGGCGAGGACGAGGGCGTCCGGTATCCGCCCAGGGGCTCCTACCGGTACGGCGGGGTGCCCTCGCAGTGGTACGCGCGCCCGGAGGGCGGCTGCCGCAGCCTCCAGGACTTCAAGAAGATCTCCATCCTGGAGGTCAAGGGCTACTGCTACGGCTGGCACTTCTACCAGGCGGCCGACGCCGACCTGGTGATCTCCTCCGACGACGCCCTCTTCGGCCACCCCTCCTTCCGCTACATCGGCTGGGCCCCGCGCATGTGGACGTGGGCGCAGACGATGGGCCTCAGGAAGTTCCAGGAGATGGTCTTCACCGGACGGCCGTTCACCGCGCAGGAGATGTTCGCCTGCAACTTCCTCAACAGCGTCGTCCCCCGGGGCGAGTTGGAGGCGGAGGTCGAGAAGTACGCGCTGGCCTGCGCGCGCACCCGCCCCACCGACACGGTGTTCCTGCAGAAGGTCTTCTTCGAGATCTTCAAGCAGCACCAGGGCGAGTACATGGGCTCCCTGCTCACCGGTCTCTTCGAGTCGATCGGCGGTATCGCGCGCCCCGACGGCGACGACCTGATGCTCGACGAGGAGACGGTCGACGGCGGTATCGCCAACGCGGTCCGGGGCAACGACGACCGGTTCCCGCCGGAGTTCCGGCTGAGCAAGAAGGGACGGGAGTCATGACCCGGGCCCCGCTGGACGGCTGGGTCGTCGTGGACCTGTCCACGGGAATTCCGGGCGCGTACTGCACGAAGCTGCTGGCCGACGGTGGTGCCGAGGTCGTCAAAGTCGAGGCACCGGAGGGCGATCCGCTACGGCGGTGGTCGGCGTCCGGCGCCACACCACAGGCCAACCGCGACGGCGCCCTGTTCAGTTTTCTGGCCTGCTCCAAGAAGAGTGTCGTCGGTGGCCCCGAGGTGGTCGACACCCTCCTCACCTCGGCGGACGTGGCGGTGTGGTCGCCGGGCGCCCCCCTGTCCCCGCAGGAGATCCACCGCGCGCATCCGCACCTGGTCGTCACGTCGATCACGCCGTTCGGCCTGGAGGGCCCTTGGCGGGACCGTCCGGCCACCGAGTTCACGCTCCAGGCCTGGTCCGGCGGGATCGTCGGGCTGGGCCGCGGGGCTCCGGACCGGGCGCCGGTCCACGTCGGCGGGCAGCCCGGCGACTGGGTGTCCGGCGCCTACGCGGCCGCCGCGACCACGGCCGCCCGCCTCCGCGCACCCGGCACGGGAGACCTCGTCGACCTCTCCATGCTCGAAGTCCACGCACTGTCCCTCACCTATCACCCGGTCACCTTCTGGGAGATGCTGAACCGGCCGTGGCAGCGCACCCGTCGGCTGAACATGCCGGGAGTCTCCGCCGCCAAGGACGGGCTGGTCGCCCTCGGTTGTGCCACGGCCCAGCAGTTCTTCGACCTGTGCGCGATGGTCGGCCACCCGGAGTGGATCGACGAGGAGAACCCGTTCTCGATCATCGCGCGGGCCACCGAGGTGGCCCCGGTGATCCGGGAGTGGATCGCGGCCCGGACGGTCGCGGAGATCCGCGAACTCGCCACCGCGTTCCGCATCCCTAACTCCCCAGTCGCCAACGGCGCCAACGCCCCGGCCATGGACCACTTCGAGGCCCGCGGCACCTTCGTGCGCAACCCGCGCGACGGCTTCCTCCAGCCCGGACCGCCGTACCGCCTCTCCCCCGGCGCCCGACTCCGTCCACCGGAACCGGCTCCGCGCCTCGGCGAGCACGGCGGCAAAGGCCGTACCGAACGCCAACCGGCAGGCGAGGCAGTCGACTTCAGCGAGCTGCGGGTCCTGGACCTGACCGCCTTCTGGGCCGGCCCCTCCTGCACCCACGCCCTCGCGATGCTCGGCGCCGAGGTGATCCACCTGGAGTCCCCCGCACGCCCGGACGGGACCCGGCTGATCGCGGGCGTACCGCCGAGCGTGGACCAGTGGTGGGAGCGGTCGCCGATCTTCGCGGGGCTCAACACCGGCAAGAAGAGCCTGACGCTGGACATCCGGACCGAGCGCGGCCGCGAGGTGCTGCGCGAGCTGATCGCGACCTGTGACGTGGTCGTCGAGAACTTCACCCCGCGCGTACTGGACCAACTCGGCCTGGACTACGAGGCGGTACGGGCGATCCGCCCCGATGTCGTCATGGTCCGCATGCCCGGCTTCGGCCTCGACGGGCCCTGGCGGGACAACGCGGCCTTCGCCTTCGTCATCGAGGACGCCGCCGGACTGACCTGGCTCACCGGCCACCCCGACCAGCACCCGGTGGAGCCGTACTCGATCGGCGACCCCAACGCGGGCGTCCACGCCCTGGTCGGCCTGCTGCTGGCCCTGGAGCACCGGCGCCGGACCGGCGAGGGAACGCTCGTGGAGGCGGCGATGGTCGACGCGGCACTGAATGTCGCCGCCGAGCAGGTCATCGAGTACTCGGCCCACGGCACGCTGCTGGAGCGGGCCGGGAACCGGGGGCCGGGCGCGGCCCCGCAGAACCTCTATCGCACCGCCGACATCGACGAGTTCGGCGAGCGGGACTCCTGGATCGCGCTCGCCGTGGCGACGGACGCCCAGTGGAACGCGCTGCGCGATGCACTGGGGCAACCCGACTGGGCGGCCGACCCGGAACTCGCCACCGCCGAGGGACGGCACCGGCACCACGACACCCTCGACGAACACCTCGCCACCTGGTGCGGTGAGCGCGGCGCTGACGAGATCATCGAGCTGCTGTGGCCCGTCGGCGTCCCGGTGGGCAAGGTGCTCCAGCCGCACCGGCAAAGGGAGTTGGAGCAGCTGCGCTTCCGCGGCTTCTTCGAGGAGGTCGACCATCCGGTCAACGGCCCTGCCCACTACAGCACGTTGCCCGTACGACTGTCCCGGGGCCCGGAACGGCGTCATGTGCGCCCGGCTCCCTTGCTCGGCGAGCACAACCACGAGCTGCTCACCCAACTGGGGCTGACGGAACGGGAGATCACCCAGCTGGAGGCAGACGGCGTCATCGGCCGCGAACCGACCAGGTGAACACGAGAGAAGGGAACCGACCGTGATGACACCCCGGATCGGGATGATGCTCGCGAGCACCGTCGACAGCACCAGTGTGGTCGTCGTCCGCTGGTCGGCCGGCGACCAGGACGTCACGTGCGGCGGCTCGCCGATGGTCGATTCCGCCCAGGCCGATCCCGTGCCCCAGGGGCCGCTCGATCCGCGTCACGCGGAGGGGACGCTGCTCGGCAAGCGCTACGCCTCCGAGGACGGCACCGTCGAGTTGCTGTGCACCAGGCCCGGCAAGGGGACCTTGGCGGTGGGCGGCGTACCGCTGGTCGTGAGGACCGCGAAGCCGCTGCCGGCGTCGGACTGACCCACGACGCCCGTTCGAACGCCCGGGGATCCCGCACCCACTTGCGGGATCCTCGGGTTCACGCCTTCGTGGCCACGGCCGCCGACGGCGCCGCGGCTCCGGAGCGCGCTCCCGAGCGGATGAGCAGTGCCAGGACGAATCCGGCGGCGGAGCAGGCCCCGACCAGGGTGAATCCCTGGGAGAACGCGTCAGCGGTGCTGAACGGCGTCCGGGGCACGAGGTGGTGGCTGAGGAACACGGTGGCCAGCGAGGTGCCAACGGTGGCGAAGACGGTCCGCACGACGACGTTCAGGCCGGTGGCCGTACTGGTGTGCTCCTCGGGGGTGTCCTCGACGATCAGGACTGGGATCGCCGCGAGCACGAACGAGGTCGCCACGGCGAGGAACGCCACCGAGACGAGCAGTCCCCCGACACCGTCGTGGAACAGCGCCAGCGCGACCGCGCTGACCAGCCCGAGGACACCGCCGACGCACAGCGGCACCCGGCCGCCCGCCCGCGCGGCCAGCAGGCCGGCGACCGGGGACAGCAGCAGTCCGAGGCCCGCCATGCCGAACAGCACCCACTGCGCGTCGGCCGCGCTCAGCCCGAGTCCGACGGGTGCGATCTCGGGGGTCCGCATGAGCGTCGGCAGCAGCAGGCCGGTGGCGCCGACGACGCCGGTCGCGAGCACGGCGGTCGCCAGGGTCGCGAGGAGCGTCCTGCGTCCGGTGAGCAGCCGTACGTCGGTCAGGGGCTGCTCGGCCCGCCGTTCCCACGCGGCCCACACCGCCAGTAGCACGGTCCCGCCGACGAGCGCGCCGACGGTCCGGCCGTCCGACCAGGACCGGGTGATGCTGCCCTGCACGCCGAACAGCAGCAGGGAGATCGCCGCGACGAGCACCACGGCCCCGGGCCAGTTGACGCGCCGGGCGCCGACGTTCGCGGGCGAGCGGGGCAGCAGCAGCGCGCCGAGGGCGGCGAGCAGGACGGCGGCGCCGGAGACGGCCGGAATGGCGCGCCAGTCGCCGGAGTCGACCAGCGCCTGGCCGACGACACCGCCGGTCGCCCCGCCGAGCGTGGTGGCGCCCGCGATCACCGCGAGGGCGACGGGCACCTGGCGTTCTGGGAGGTTCTCCCGGGCCAGGCCGAAGCAGAGCGGCAGGACACCGCCCGCCACGCCCGCGATCGCCTGCCCGGCGATGATGCCGTCCAGCGTGCCGGTGGCGAAGCCGACGGCCGAGCCTGCCGTGGCGACCAGCAGCAGGGCGACGAGGGTTCCGCGCCGGCCGTGGCGGTCGCCCAGCCTGCCGCCGATCACCGCGCTGGAGGCGGCGACCAGGATGAAGGCGTTGACCGCCCATCCGGCGTGGTCGAGCGTCGTACGGAAGTGGACGATGAAGAACGGGAGCGCCCCGACCAGGGCCGTGGCCGCGAGGCCGGCGGCGGCGCTCGCGAGGGCCAGGAGGCCTGTGAGGAAGGGGAGTTGGCGGGTGTCACGGGTGTCCGGAGGTGCCGGCATCTCTGTCTCTCCGATCGACGAAGGGGAATCGTCTCGGAGCGTGACAGCCCGTCAGATCGCCCTACAAAGCCGTGTCCCGCTCAGTGGCGGCACCGTCCGGCGCGCCGTGCGCCAGCCACAGGACGAGGTGCCAGTCCTGGTCGTTGGCGAGCGGGTCGGCGGTGTGGGCGGCCCGGCCGTCGACCGTCGACGGCATGACGAAGGCGCAGGTCGCGGAGCCGTCCTCGCGGAAGTTGGCGAGGTTGGCGCGCAGGACTGTCTCGGCGAGACGGTCGGTGGCGGCCGTGCGCAGGGCGGCCGGCAGCCGCCTGAGGGTGACCGCGGTCAGGGCGCTCCAGTAGTGCGGGAACACGTCGCCCCACAGCCGGTCGGCGCCGAACCAGAAGCCGTCCCAGTGCCGGATCGCGATGCCGTGCAGCCGGGCGTGCGGCTGCGGTCCGCCGAACGCCAGCAGCCAGGGCAGCCGTTCGGCGACGGCGTCGAGGAAGACGGCGTCGCCCGTGAGGCGGTGGGCATCGGCGAGGAGGTCGATCAGCGGCGCCACGATGGACTGCTCGTAGTTGACCTCGTGGGCGGGCAGCCGTCGCCCCATCCTGACGAACTGCTCGGCACTGTCGACGAGTTGACCGCGCAGGGCGTCGGCACGCCCGCTCTGTCCGGTGGCGTCCAGGCTGCCGCACACGGCGAGGGTAGTCGGGGAGAGACCGATGGACAGGTGCCCCGAGCCCCCGAGTTCGAAGCTGCGCTCGAGGACGCGGGCGGCGAGGTCGAGGTCGTCCCCGGTGCCGTGGGCGCGGTGCCGGTCGTGGAAGAAGCGGGCGAGCCAGGGGGTGTCGTAGAGCCGCGTCTGCCCGTCCTGGGAGCCGCGGCGCGGGGCGCACGTCTCGTCGAGGAGGTGGTGGCGGGCGAACCGCGACCAGCCGTCGAGGAGCGGCTCGGTCAGCTCGGGGTCGGCGAGGCCGTGGGCCGTGGCGGCCTGGAGCAGCAGCGGCATGGCGATCCGCTCGGCGCCGTCCGTCCAGTCGGGCCAGCCGTTGGTCGACTGGGTGAGCCCGGTCCGGGTGTCCACCGGCACGAAGGCGTGGGCGAGCAGACCGGGCCGTTCGACGGCCCGCTGATGGCGTGCGACGTAGGCGGCCCGGCGCCGTACGACCTCCTCCAGCGGCAGATGGAACAGGACCTCGGTGCGGGCCCCGGCGCCGATGTCCAAATGACGGCCGCCGTGCCGGGAGCCGTGCACCCGGAACCGCCCGTCCGCCACGCGCTCCACCTTGACGTCCGGGTCGGGGCTGCTCACCTCGGCCGCCGCCACGACGAGGGGCTCGCCGATCTCGGCCGCGTAGCCGGAGAACACCGCCGGTGGCCTGGTCGCGGTGAGGAAGTCGTCGACCGAGGCGTACCAGCCCAGCTCCCACTCCACGCTCGTCGACTCGCCGGGCGCGAGACGCAACACCGGCTGGCCGCCGAAGGCCTCCGGGTTGCGGGCATGGTCGGTCACCGACAGGACGAGGTGGCCGCGGACATGGGAGTTGGAGCGCAGGTTCCGCGACTCCACGGAGTACGCCCGTACGGCGCCCTCCCGGACGATCAGTCCGAGGCTGCGGCCCTCCCCCGACATGGGCTGCGCGAGCACCCACGCCCAGGTGCCGCCGGTGAACAGATGCGCGTGGACCGCGTGGTCCAGGGAGTGCTCGGCGCTGTCGTACAGGTCGGCGAAGGGGATCTGGATGCCGAGCCCGGTGACGGCGAGCGGCTCCTCGCCGTGGTTGGTGACGGTGTACCGCTCGCTCAGCACGTCGTCGCGCACGGCGCGGCGGACGGTCAGCCGCACGCCGTCGAGCAGCGGGTGCAGGGTCTCGACCGCGCCCTCCGTCACCGACAGCCGGGCGGGGGTGTGCCAGCGGGCCCCGCCGCGGTCGGTGACGAGATGCCCGGACCCCCACTGGTGCTCCACCGAGTGCCACGGGGTGACGTCGGTGTCCAGCAGCCAACGGCGGGCCGGGGAACGGTCGTCGGTGAACCGGACGGGGGCGCCGGTCACCGGGTCGAGAGCGGCACGCCCGTCACCGAAGACGAGGACACCGGGTACAGGAAGATCCACAGGCAGCACGCTAGGCACCCCGACCGCGCCCCGGGAAGCCTTTCCCGACCATGGAAACTTTCGTACGCCACTGACCCGGCCCCGAAGCCAAACGGCTGCTGCCCGGGACTTCGGCCACCGCAAGGCGGAGTCGATCGTCGACGGGCTCACCGAGGTCATGCCGGGCAGGCCCACCAAGTTCCACCACCGCCACCCGGCCGACAACGTGCGCGACCCCTACGACCGCACGACGGTCGACCCGGGGCGGCTGTCCTCCCTGGCGACAGCCGTGCGGGCCGCCGAGGCGATGGACCGCACGCGGGACGCCGTACGCGAGGCCAGGGCAAGGACGGCTGACGGGACCGTGCCGCAGGGTTGTCCGGCGGGAATCCGGCTACCCGTCCGCACACCGGCCGGCCGGAGCCCGCCTCCCGCAGCGGACGTACCGCAGGCCCCGGCCTTCGTCCTCGCGGCTTCTTCGAGCCGGGGCGAACTCCCGCGCGCCCCGGGCCACGAGGACGGTCCCGCGCGAGGCCTTGCGTCGCCACAGGACGCGAGCCCTCGCGCACGGCGGCCGTCGCCCGACGCCGACTCCGGGGCGGCGGCCGCCTCTCCACTCTCCCAGCCGGGGGCGGGCCCCGCCCGTCCGCGCACAACGGCTCCGGCAGGCCCTCACCGCGCCTCCACGCTCAGCCGTCGGCCAGCGCCAGGCGCGCGGTGACGCGCTTGCCGACGGGTTCCCGCCGCGCCTCGAAGTCCTGGACGACCGCCAGGACGATCTCCAGGCCGTGCTGCCCCACCCGTCCGGCGTCGGCGGCGTGCGCCAGCGGAAGCGTCGGATCGCTGTCCCACACCGCTATCTCCAGCACACCGCCGGTGACGCGCAGGTTCAGCAGGACCGGGCCGGGCGCGTACTTCAGCGCGTTGGTGACCAGCTCGCTCACCACCAGCTGTCCCAGGTCCATGGCGCGGGCCGACACCGGCAGCCCGTGCTCGCCGCGCACCCGGGTCAGGAACCGCGACACCCGGCTGCGGGCGTCGGCGATACAGCCGTCGGCCCCGTCCAGGGCCACGGTCATCTCGACAGGTGCGGCTTCCGGCATCCGGGAACACTCCTCGGGCAGAACCGGCATCCTGCCGACCATCTCCAGTACCCCGTTCATGGGCGCGCGGCTACCCCGTGTTCCGCGTCTTACTCCTGTGCCGCGTCTTACGCGTGCCACCGGCGAAGGATCGCGTCACTCGTGTATTGCTCTCGCCCTTCCGGGGCAACGGTGGCAACAGAGACGTGGCGGGCCCCTTCGAGTGCGCAAAGGACGCGAGTGACAGAGAACAGGGAAGCAGCGGGGCACGGCCGGCTGTCCGTCGTCCGCGCCGGCACCCACCCCGACGGTCTCACCGTCCTGGACGTGGAAGGAGAGGTCGACCACCAGAGCGTGAGGACGCTGGCCCGGGCCATGCCGCCGGCCGACGCCACTGCCACGGACCGGGTGGTGGTCGATCTGAGCCGGGTCACCTTCATGGACTCCAGCGGAGTCAACGCCCTGATCGCCGCCTTCCACGCCACGCAGGCCGCCGGGGGCTGGCTGCGGCTGGTGGGGGTGCGGGGCGCGGTGCTGCGCACCCTGCAGCTCGTGGGCCTGGACACGTTCGTGCCCTGTCACGCGACCCTCCAGGACGCCCTCGCCGCGGGAGAGCGGGGCGCGTGACAATCCGACGCCCGGCGGGGCATACGAAAGGCGCACGCTGGAAGAGAGGCGTGCACGGGAGCGCGATCGACCGGGACGCGCGAGGAGGCGAGAACATGGTGGAACCGGAGGGCGCCGAGACGCTCCGCGAGCGACCCCTGATCGTGGTCCCCGCCGGCCTCACCGACGTGCTGGAGGCCCTGGGCACCGGCGCCTACGTCGTGGACGACGAGGGCCGCATCATGGCCGCGAACACGCACGCCGAGCGGCTACTGGCGAGGTCGGCCGAGGACCTCGTAGGACAGGACGCGCACGATCTGCTGCACCGGGGGCCGCACGGCCGGCCGCTGCCGCGTACCCAGTGCGCCATGCGGCAGGCGTTCCACGCCCGGCGCACGGCCCAGGCCGACGAGGCGTTCTTCGCCCGCCCGGACGGCTCCCTGGTGCGGGTCTCGTGGCTGATCACGCCGTACGCCGTCGGCGGCGGCGAGAGCCGCACCCTGGTCGTCTTCCACCCCGCCGAGGAACCGGAGGAGGGCCGTCCGTCGGCGGAACCGGAGTCCGAGTCCCTGACCGAGCTCGAACGGCTGGCCCTGCTGGCCGAGACCACGACCCAGCTGACCTCCACCCTCGACGTCGAGGAGGCGCTGCGCCGGCTGGTCGGCCTGGTCGTGCCACGGCTGGCCGACTGGGTGATCGTCGACCTGATCACCGAACGGGACGAGGTGTGGCGCACCCTCGTCGTCCATGTCGACGCCGACGGTGGTGGCGTGGTGCGCCGCGAGGACCTCCAGGGCCCGATGCCCCCGGTGTCCGAGGAGTCGCCGATGCCGCTGTCCAGAGCGCTGCGGGGCGTCGCCTCCACGCTGGCCGGCCCCCAGACCTACCGGCGCGCCCCGGACTCCGGCATCGCGGTCGAGCAGCGCCATCTGTTCGAGTCCACCGGCATGCACTCGGCGGCCATCGCGCCCGTCCGCGGCACCCGGGCGGTGCTCGGCGCCCTGACCGTGGGCCGCTCGGAGAACCCGAAGCCCTTCGCCCCGGGCGACCTCCCGCTGATCGAGGACATCGCGCGCCGTGCCGGGCTCGCCCTGGACAACGCCCGCCTCTACCAGCGCCAGCGCAAGGTCGCCGAGACCATGCAGAACCATCTGCTGCCCCAGCTGCCCCGGGTCCCGGACCTCCAGATGGCGGCCCGCTACCTGCCCGCGCCGGACGCCTCGCAGGTGGGCGGCGACTGGTACGACGCGTTCCAGCTCTCGGACGGGGCGACCGCGCTGGCCGTCGGGGACGTCGTCGGCCACGACCTGGAGGCCGCGGCCGGCATGGCGCAGGTGCGCAACATGCTGCGCGCCTACGCCTGGGCCCAGCAGGAGTCGCCGAGCCGGATCGTCACGCGGCTCGACCAGGCGGTCCAGCACATCACCGACGTCACCATGGCCACGCTCGTGTTCGCCCGCATCGAGGCGGCGGAGGCCGGCCAGTGGCGGCTGACCTGGACGAACGCGGGTCATCCGCCGCCGCTGCTGATCAGCCGGGACGGCCTGGCCGACTACCTCACCGACGGCCACGGCATCCTGATGGGCACCGGGGCCGGCGCCCCGCGTCCCGACGCCACGGTCCTGCTGCCGCCCGGGTCCACGCTGGTGCTGTACACCGACGGGCTGGTCGAGGACCCCGGCCACACCCTCGACGAGGGCCTGAACCGGCTGCGGCGGCACGCGGCCGCCCTCGCCCACCGCCCGCTGTCCGCCTTCACCGACCAGCTCCTGCACCGGGTCCGCCCCACCGACAACGACGACGACGTGGCCCTTCTGGCACTGCGCACCCCCGACACGCTCCGGTGACGACCCCGCGTGCCCCGGCCGTCGGCGGGTACCCGCCCGACAAGGTCCGGAAGGAGGCCCGCGATGCCTACGACCCGTGCCGCGGCGGCGAGGGGGGCGTGCCGTGGCTGAGACGACGGCCGCCGTGCTGACCCGGCTGATGCAGGCCAGCCACACCGCCACCCTGGAGGAACTCCCGGGTCTGATCGCCCGGTACGCCGCCCTGGCCGGGATGCACGAGACCGCCGTCCTGGTCGTGGACATCCGCGAGACGGTGCTGCGCGAACTCACCGGTGTGGGTCCGGCCGCCGCGGACGGCGGGCAGGAGTTCACCGTACGGGGCACCCTGCCCGGCCAGGTCTACCAACGGGTGGGCCTGCTCGCCGAGTCCGAGCGCGCGGGCGTCCCGGCGCACCGGCTGCGGTGGTGGGTGGCGATCACCGACGGTGTGGAGCGCCTGGGCGTCCTGCGGGCGGACACCGCCGGCGACGACGGGCCCGTCCGGCAGGCGCTGCGCGACCTCGCGTCGCTGGTCGCGCTGCTGCTGCTCAGCAAGCGGTCCTTCAGCGACTCCTACGCCCGGCTGACCCGTACCGAGCGGATGAACGTGGCCGCCGAGATGCAGTGGCACCTGACCCCGCCGACCGCCTACGCGGGCCATGACGTGACCGTGGGTGCCGCGATGGAGCCCGCGTACCAGGTCGGCGGGGACGCCTTCGACTACGCCGTGGCCGACCGCACCCTCCATCTCGGGGTCTTCGACGCCATGGGTCACGACACCACCGCCGGGATCACCGCCAACGTCGCCGTCGCCGCGTGCCGCAACGCCCGCCGCCAGGGCGCCTCGCTGATCCAGACCAGTCGGCAGGTGGAGGAGACGCTGGTCGGGCAGTTCGGCACCAGCCGCTATGTCACGGCCGTCCTGGCCGACCTGGACCTGATGACCGGCCGTCTGACCTGGATCAACCGCGGCCACCCGCTGCCGATCCTGCTGCGCGGCAACCGCTGGACCACCGAACTGCTCTGTCCCCCGGCCGGGCCCATGGGAGCGGAGCTCGGCCTGCCGGTGACCGAGTCCACCGAGCAGCTGGAGCCCGGCGACCGTCTGCTGCTGTACACCGACGGCGTGGTGGAGGCGCGGGACACGCGGGGCAGGCAGTTCGGCCGGGACCGGTTCACCGACCACATCCGCCGTCAGCACTCCGGCCGGCACACCCTGCACGAGACCCTGCGCCGCCTCATGGCGGCCGTAATGCACCACCACGATGGCATGCTCAAAGACGACGCCACCGTCCTGCTCACCGAGTGGCGCGACGAGCACCAGGAGCGGCTCACGCCGTGACCCGGCCGGCCGTCGAGAGCCGACCGTCGAGAGCCGGCCGTCGAGACTGGAGGAAGCCATGAACGCCCCGGTACGAGGTTCCGGCGAGGACCGTGCACGGCTCAGGATGCTCGGCGTCTACCTCAACGACCACCTGGCCGGTGCGACGGTCGGCACCGAGCTGGCGCACCGCATGGTCGAGGAGCACGGCGACTCGGCGTACGGCGAGGAGCTGCGGGCCCTGGCGACGGAGATCGCGCAGGACCGGCAGGCGCTGCTGCGGCTGATGGCGGAGCTGGGCGTCCCGGCACGGCGCTACAAGGTCCACGGTGCCCGGCTGGGCGAGCGGGTCGGGCGGCTGAAGCCCAACGGCCGTCTCGTGCGCCGCTCCGGTCTCTCGGTGCTGATCGAGTTGGAAGCCCTGCGGGTGGGCGTGACCGGCAAGGCACTCCTCTGGCGCTCCCTGCTCGTCGCGGCGGCGGGGGTCCCGCACGCCGATCCCGCCCGGCTGGAGGAACTCCTGCGCCGGGCGGAGCGGCAGATCGAGACGCTGGACTCGCTGCACGGCAGGGCGGCCGGGGAGCGGTTCGCCGTCGGCACGCGGCAGGGCACCACTTCGTGACCCGTCAGCCCGTCAGCACCCGCACCGGCGCCCCCGCGAGGAAAGCGGTGATGTCCTCCACGGCCTGCGTGTAGAAGGTGCGGTAGTTGCGCTCGGTGACGTATCCGAGGTGCGGGGTGGCCAGGACGTTCGGCAGGGTGCGCAGGGGGTCGTCGGCCGGGAGCGGTTCGGTGTCGAAGACGTCGAGGCCCGCGCCGGCGATCCAGCCCTCGCGCAGGGCGCGCAGCAGGGCCTCCCGGTCGACGAGGCCCGCGCGGGAGGTGTTGACCAGGTGGGCGTGCGGGCGCATGGCGCGCAGTTCGGGCTCGCCCAGCAGGCCCCGGGTCCGGTCAGACAGGACGAGGTGCAGGGAGACGAAGTCGCTGCGCCGCAACACGTCCTCTTTGCTCTCGGCGAGTTGGGCCCCGGCCTCGGTGGCGCGCTCGGCGGTGAGGTGCTGGCTCCAGGCGAGGACCTCCATCCCGAAGGCGCCGGCGACGCGGGCGACCCGGGTGCCGATCTTGCCGAGTCCGAGCAGGCCGAGGGTGCGGCCGTCGAGGTCCTGGCCGACGGTGGACTGCCAGGGTCCACCCTCGCGCAGGGCGCGGCTCTCGGCGGTGAGGTGGCGGGCGAGGCCGAGCAGGAGGGCCCAGGTCAGCTCGACGGGCGGGGTGGAGCTGCTCTGCGTGCCGCAGACGGTCACGCCCTGGGCGGCCGCGGCGGCGAGGTCGATGGAGGCGTTGCGCATCCCGGTGGTCACCAGGAGCCGCAACCGGGGCAGCCTGCGCAGGAGTTCGGCGTCGAAGGGGGTGCGCTCGCGCATCGCCACGACGATCTCGCGGTCGGCGAGTTCGGCCACGAGCCGGTCCCGGTCGGTGAGGTGGTCGCGGAGCACCCGCACCTCGACCCGCTCGGCGAGGGGGCTCCAGTCCGCCAGGGCGAGGGCGGCACCCTGGTAGTCGTCCAGTACGGCACAGCGGAGGGTCATACCGGCATTGTGCCGTTGACCAGGATCCCGCCGCTCCTGGGGCTCACGTGCGCACCCGCACCTCGCGCAACGCCTCCCCGACGAGCGTGACCCCCTCGTCGATCTCGTGGGCGGCGCCCGCCGCGTAGCCGAGGACCAGCCCGGGCGGGCCCGGCGCGATGCGGTGCCAGGACAGGGGGTGGACCTTGACGCCCCGGGCGAGGGCGGCCGCGGCGAGGTCGGTGTCGGCGAAGCCGCCGTCGAAGGTGACCATGAGGTGCAGGCCGGCCGCCGCGCCGTGGACCCGGGCGCCGGGCAGGTGTTCCGCGACGGCCCGCAGCATCACGTCCCGGCGCCGCCGGTGCCGCAGCCGGACGTGGCGCAGGTGCCGTTCCAGCTCGCCGGAGTCCATCAGCCGGGCGAGGACCAGCTGGGTGAGGACGCCGTTGCCGAGGTCGGCGTACCGCTTGGCGGCCACCACCGCGTCCAGCCGGTCCGGGGGAACGAGCAGCCAGCCCACCCGGAGCGCGGGCGCGAGGAGCTTGGAGACGCTTCCGGTGTGGCAGACGCCCTCGGGCAACAGGGAGCGCAGGGCCGGTACCGGCGGCCGGTCGTAGCGGTGCTCGGCGTCGTAGTCGTCCTCGACGACCACCCCGCCGGCGGCCGCCCAGTCCAGCAGGTCGCGGCGGCGCTCCCCGTCCAGGACGACACCGGTGGGGAACTGGTGGGCCGGGGTCAGCAGCACCGCGCGGGCGCCGCTCGCCCGGAGCGCGCCGACGTCGAGCCCGCCCTCGTCCACCGGGACGGGGACGACCGTGTGACCGCCGTACTCCAGCTGCTGGCGCGCCCCGAGCGACCCGGGGTCCTCCACGGCGATCCGGTCGATCCCGTGCGCCCGCAGGAGCCGCCCGAGCAGGGCGAGGGCCTGGGCCACCCCGGCGACGACCACGACCTCGTCCGGGTCGGCGAGGATGCCCCGGTTGCGGGCCAGCCAGCCGACGACGGCCCGGCGCAGGGCGAGGGCGCCGCGGGGGTCGCCGTAGCCGAAGTCGGCCGGGGTGACACTCCCGAGGACGGCGCGTTCGGCCCGCAGCCAGGCGGTGCGGGGAAAGGCGGCGAGGTCGGGGACGCCCGGGGAGAGGTCGATCCGGCTGGGAAGGGCGCGGAGGGCGTCGACGACGCCTTCGCGGTCGGCGGCGGCGAAGACGGCGGCGCCGGGGAGGGCCGGGACACGGTCTGCCGCGGGGCCCTTGGGCGGCGCGGGAGCCGCCACGACCACCGTGCCGAGCCGTCCGCGCCCCGCGACCTGCCCGGACTCGGCGAGCCGCCGGTACGCCTCGGTCACCACGCCCCGGGTGACCCGCAGTTCATCGGCGAGCACCCGGCTGGCGGGCAGCCGGGCCCCCACGAGCAGGGAACCGTCGGCGATGGCGGAGCGCAGCCGCTCGGCGAGCCAGGCGGTGCGCCCGCCGGGCGGCGCCTGCCCGATGTCGAGCTGGAGGAAGTCGGAGCCGACGGCGGTTTTGGACCCCTCGGACGACGACTCTGTGGACCTGCCCATGGCGTCCATTGTGCGGGCAGGCTGGACGCCATGGACACCCCTTCACCCCCTTCCGCCTCCTTGCGTCAGCTGCTGCCCGGCATGGTGGGCATGGTGCTGGTCGGCAGCAGCGTGACCGTCTCGCACGCGCTGGTCGACGCCCCGCTGTTCACCTCCCAGGCCGTCCGGTACCTGTTCGCGACCGCCCTCCTCGTGGTCATGGCCCGGCTCGCGGGCGCCCGCCTGGTGTGGCCCCGGGGCCGGGAGTGGCTGTGGCTGACCGGGCTCGCGGTCAGCGGTCTGGTGGTCTTCAACGTGGCGGTGGTCCGGGGTGTGGCGCACGCGGAGCCCGCGGTGATCGCCGTCGCGGTGGCCTGCGTCCCGCTGGTCCTGGGCGTGCTGGGACCGCTGCTGGAGGGGCGCGGGCCCAGCCGGCAGGTGCTCCTGGCGGCGCCGGTGGTGATGGCGGGCGCCGTGCTGGTGGAGGGCACGGGCCGGACCGACGCGGTCGGTGTGGCCTGGGCGGCGCTCGCCCTGGCCTGCGAGGCCGCGTTCACGCTGCTCGCGGTGCCGGTGCTGCGGCGGCACGGCCCCTGGGGGGTGTCCGTGCACGCGATCTGGCTGGGCGGCGCGCTGCTCTGCGTCCTCGGCGTGACCGTCGAAGGCCCCTCGGCCGTAAGGGAGGTGACCGGCACCCAGTGGGCGGCGGCCGGCTACCTGGCGGTGATGGTGACGGCCGTCGCGTTCGTGCTCTGGTATTCGACGGTACGTTCCGTCGGGGCAGGCCGGGCCGGACTGCTCACCGGCATCGCGCCCCTCGCCGCGGCGGCCGTCGGCGCCGTGTCGGGCACCGGGATGCCGGGGCCGTACGTCTGGCTGGGCATCGCCGTCGTGATCGCCGGGCTGGTCGTGGGCCTGCGGCCGCGGGAGGCCGGAGCCGTCACCGCCCCGGACGGGCGGCCGGCGCGCCCGGCCCCCTCACTGCGCGCGGAGTAGCCGGTGCCGTCGCCGGGCGGTTCAGGCGCCGTGGACGCCGTGGGCACCGAAGAGGTACTGGTTGGCGATGTCGATCAGGAACGGGCCGCCGTACGACGGGTGCCGCTCCAGGATCGCCTTCTTGTACGCCTCCCCGTCGTCGCCGAGCAGTTCGCGGGCGTCGGCCAGGTACCGGCGCAGCTCCGCGTACACCTCCGGCCCGGCGGGCAGACCGTGTCCGGCGAGGACGGTGTCGTAGACCGGGTCTGCGGCCAGGTGGTCCACGGCCCGCTGCCAGCCGGCGATGTCGTTGTTGCCGAGGAACAGGTGGATGCCGTGGTAGACGAGGTCCTGGGCGACCAGCACGCCCTGCTCGGGCAGCCTGATCACCAGTTCGTCGGCGGCCTCGCCGCCCGCGACCGCCTCGAAGACGAACGGCACACCGTCGACGACCTCCGTACCGGGGACGATCTCCACGGTCGGCGTGACGTCCGCGACCGGGACGACCTGCCCGGTGGGGTCCTGGGCGTCGCCCTGCGCGGCGATCTGCTCGCGCACCGCGGCCAGCGAGTGCACCGGGACGCCGAAGCGGCCGGCGCCGTGGAAGTGGTCCGGGTGGGCGTGGGTGACGATCAGCCGGTCCAGCGGCTTGCCGAGACCCCGCGCGTAGGCGACGACCTCGTCGGCGTACGCCAGCGCGTACTGCGCGTCGACCGCGATCAGCCGCCCCGGGGTCTCGATCAGCTGGGTGGTGACATTCAGACTGTCGTCGGGGGCCATGTAGCTGTGGACGCGGACCGCGCCCTTGTCGATGACCGTGATCGTGCCGTGCATGTTCGTCGCCTTCGCACCGGTGGGGAGGGCCTCTGTGCGGCCTCCCCGCTCTCTACGACTGTCCCCGGAACCGGCCGCGGGGACGAGATCCGACGGGGACCCCTCATGGTCGGAATCGGACATGCGGGTGCGCGGTCGTGTCAGCGGGCCGGTTCGTAGGTGAGGTACTTGATCTGGCGCAGGGTGAGGGACGTCTCGACGCTCTGGATGCCGTCGAGCGCGCCGATCCGCTCGCTCAGGTACCGGTAGAGCCCTTCGGTGTCGGGCACCAGGACGGAGGCGACCATGTTCGCCTGTCCGGTGACGGCCGCGGCGAAGCGGACCTCGGGGTGGTCCGCGAGGGCCTGTCCCACGGCGGCGAGGGCGGCGGGCGCCACGGTGAGCCAGAGCATCGCGACGACGCCGGGGCCGAGCAGGTCCTTGTCGTACTGGACGTCGAAGTAGAGCACGCCACAGGCGCGCAGCCGTTCGACGCGTCGCTTGACGGCCGTCTCCGACTGGCCGGTGGCGGACTGCAGTTCGCTGAACGTCGTCCGCCCGTCTCGGCGGAGCAGCGCCAGCAGGGCCTCGTCGTCCCGGTCGAGCGCGACCGGCCGCGCGGCGGCCTCGACCGGCGGCGGCCGCAGCGCCGCCTCCTGCCCCGCGTCGAGCGCCCGGATCTTGGCGAGCCAGCCGAGCGGACCGCCGTAGAACTTGTGGAGCAGGCATTGGGCGGTCACGGAGACGACCCGAGGGGTGCGCGGCAGCCGGCCGAAGAGCAGGTCGTCGCGTTCCTTCTCGCTGTGCGGTTTCATCGAGCACAGCACCTCGGTGCCGCCGGCGATCAGTTCGATGTGGGAGGTGTCGTGGCGGCGGGCCAGCGCCTCCGCGAGCCGGTCGGCCGCGTCGGGCGTGCAGCGCAGGCGCACCATCCAGGAGGCCCGGCCGAGCCGGGTCTCGTCGATCCCGCCCACCACCCGCAGTCCGGCGCCGGCACGCAGCCGCCGGAACCGCCGCGCGACGGTCTGGTCGGACACGCCGAGGACCTCGCCGATACGGCTGAACGGAGCCCGCCCGTCGATCTGGAGCGCCTGCAACAGCTTCAGGTCGAGGGGGTCGAGGGGCGAGGAGTCCAAGGAGTCGTCCTTTTGTGGGATGTACGGCGGTGTCGGGCCCGGCGATACGGGTCACCGGGGGCGTTGCGCGGACCGGGGCCCGGGACCGTTGTACCCGGTCCCGGACCCCCGCACCGCGCTCACGCCTCCGTACGGTCACCCGCGAGCGACGGCACTGCCTGGTCCCCGGCGCTCCGGGCCACGCCGCCTCCCGTGACCTGGGTGGTGGACTGCGGCCGGCGCAGCAGGACCGCTCCCAGGACCGCGGCGGCCAGGGTGAGCACCGCCGAGACGAGCAGGCAGAGGTGGAAGCCGTCCAGGAAGGCCTCGGACAGCGCGCCCAGGACACGGGGCGTGTCCTGGCCTGCGTCGAAACCGCCTACCGCGCCGAGTCCGCCCCGGTCGGCGACCGCCGTGACCTGCTGGACGGTCGCGCCGGTCAGACCGGCGTCGGCGAGGTGACCGGGCAGCGCGTCGACCGTCCTGGTCGTCAGCAGGGCGCCGAGGACGGCCGGGCCGAGGGCGCCGCCGACCTGACGGAAGGCGTTGTTGCCCGCGGCGGCCATGCCCGCCTGGTGGAAGGGGACCGAGCTCACCGCCGTGGCGGTCATCGGGGTGATGACGAAGGCCATGCCAAGGCCGAGCAGGGCCAGCCGCCAGGCCAGCGATCCGAACGAGGTGTCCGCGTCGACGGTGGTGAGCGAGAGCAGGGCGGCCGTGACGGCGAACAGGCCGCCGGGGATGAGGACGCGCGGTGAGACGCGGTGGACGAGCCGGCCGACGGGGGCGCCGAGCACGAGCGGCCCGGCGGTGACCATCAGCATGCGCCAGCCGGCCTCCAGCGTGGACAGGTGCTGGACCATGCCGAAGTACAGGCTCAGGACGAAGAAGAACCCGATCAGGCCCAGGAAGCTGATCATGGCGATCAGGGTGCTGACGGTGAAGGCCGGGCTGCGGAACAGGCTGAGGTCCAGCATCGGGCTCGCGCTGCCGCGTTCCGCGAGGACGAACGCGACCGCCGAAGCCGCCGCGACGAACAGCGCCACCATGACCTTGACGTCGGTGAAGGAGGCGGCTCCGCCTTCGATGATCCCGTAGACGAGCGCGGTGATCGCGACCGCCGCACTGATCTGTCCGGGCCAGTCGAGGCGGCGCGATCCCGGTGCGCGGGAGTCGGTCAGGAGCCTCGCGGCGCACGCCATCGCGAGCAGCGAGACGGGGAGGGGGAAGAGGTAGATCCAGCGCCAGGCGAAGTGTTCCAGGACGGTGCCGGCGATGACCGGGCCGAGGGCGAGGGCGGCGGACAGGGACATGGCCCACAGGCCGATGAACCGGCCGCGCTCGCGCGGGTCGGGGACGGCGTGGCTGATCAGGGCGAGGGTGGTGGGCAGGAGCGCGGCGGCGCCCAGCCCGGCCAGGGCCTGGCCGGCCCACAGCACCTCGACGGAGTGCGCGCACAGGGCCACGAGGCCGCCGAGGAAACTGAGGGCGAGGCCCGCCTGGTAGACCTGCTTGCGGCCGTGGACGTCACCGAAGACCCCGGCCGTCAGGATCAGCGCCGCCATGGGGAGCACGAACGCGTCGGAGACCCAGGACAGCTGGGAGGTCGACGCGTTCAGCGCCCGCTGGACGGCCGGGAGGCTGGCGGAGACGGTGGTCACCGGCAGATAGGCGACGAACATGCCGATGCAGGCCATGACGAGCGTGGCGGCCCGTCTCTCCCGCGGCGTGTTCGTGGTCGTGGCATTCACGGAGACTCTTCCTTGCGGTGCCGGGGCACCGCGCACTGGAGCTTGACTGACGGGCCACACCTTCGGCGCGGTCGGCCCTCGGAGGCCAGTCACGGCCCGCGAAACCCGGAAATCCGACGTGCGGGGCCGGTTCACAGAGGTTTTCCGACCCGTCGCTGACCGCGGGCGCATACCGGAGACTTCGTGACAGCCGGGGATCTTGGCCGCGCAATTACCCTTTCGCGACTGATTGATTGCATACCCGCAGGTCATGATGGGCCCGTCTTGGTTAGGCATGCCTACGCTAATGAGGGTCGCATGTGGGATGACGCGTTTCCGAGCTTCCTGATCGGACTGCGGGAAGGGCTCGAAGCGGGGCTCGTCGTCTCCATCCTCGTCGCGACCCTCGTCCGCGCGGAGGCCCGCAACCGGCTGCCGCAGGTGTGGACCGGCGTCCTCGCGGCGATCGCGCTCGCCCTGAGCTTCGGCGCGGTACTCACCTTCACCGCCGCGTCCCTGTCCGCGACCGCGCAGGAGGCCTTCGGCGGCACGCTCAGCGTGATCGCGGTCGCGTTCGTCACCGCGATGGTGTTCTGGATGCGCCGCTCGGCCCGCACCCTGTCCGGCGAGCTCAGGGAGAAGGTGACCGGGGCGCTCGGCATGGGCGCGGGGGTCCTGGTCCTCACGGCGTTCCTCGCGGTGGGCCGCGAGGGCCTGGAGACCGCGCTGTTCCTGTGGACCACGGCCCAGGCGGCCGGTGAGTCCGCCGGACCGCTGACCGGTGCCGCGATCGGGCTGGTCCTGTCGGCCGCCCTGTGCTGGGGGCTGTACCGGCGCGTCCTGAGGATCAACCTCACCAAGTTCTTCACCGTCACCGGCGCCGTCTTGATCGTCATCGCGGCCGGCGTCCTCGGCTACGGCCTGCGCGACCTCCAGGAGGGCGGGGTGCTGCCCGGGCAGACGGCGTACGCCTTCGACCTGAGCGGCAGCATCGACGCCGGCGCCTGGTACAGCACCCTGGTCCAGGGTGTGCTGAACCTGACGCCGACGATGACGTGGCTCCAGGTCATCGGCTACGTCGGCTATCTCGTCGTCGTGATGGCGCTGTTCGTCCTTGGCGTGCGCGCCGGTGCGACCGGCTCTGAGAAGGAGCCCCCGGCCCAGCGGACCGAAAGCCCTCGGCCCACCCGGCACCGCCCCGCCTGGGTCGTCCCCGTGGCCGTCGTGACCGTCCCCGCCGTGATCGCGGGTCTGGCCGTCGTCCTCGGCCGCCCGAAGCCCGCCGCCGCCCAGACCGTCGCCGTCTCGGAGAAGGAGTGCGGCGAGGGCTTCACCGCGCCCAAGGCCGGGCGGCAGACCTTCCAGATGCACAACACCGGCGACAAGACCTCCGAGGTGTATCTGATCGACCCGGACACGAACGCCGTGTACGGCGAGGTCGAGGGCCTGGCCCCCGGCACCACCCGGGCCCTGGTCTCCACCGTCACGGGCGGCACGTACGCGTGGCGGTGCGTCCCCAGCAGCGGTACGGCGGTCACCTCCAAGGCGGTCCGCGTCACCGGCGGCGGCACCTCGCAGGCCGTCGTCCCGGTCTCCGAACAGGACCTGACCGGACCGCTCGCGCAGTACAGGTCGTACGTCGGCCAGGGCCTGACCACACTCGTCGGCCAGACCCGCACCCTCGCCGCCGACATCGAGGGCGGCCATCTCGGCAAGGCACGCGCCGACTGGCTCACCGCCCACCTCACCTACGCCTCCCTGGGCGCCGCCTACGGCACCTTCGAGGACTTCGACCAGAAGATCGACGGCAGGGCGGACGGACTGCCGGACGGTGTGCACGACAAGGGCTTCACCGGGTTCCACCGCATCGAGTACGGCCTGTGGCACGGGGAGAGCGCGGCGTCGCTGACCGCTCCGGCCCAGCGGCTCGCCGCCGCTGCCGCCGGACTCCAACAGGCGTTCCCGCACCAGGACTTCGACCCGTCCGACCTGCCGCTGCGCGCCCACGAGATCCTGGAGAACACCCTCCAGTTCGAGCTGACCGGCGACACGGACGAGGGCAGCGGAACGAACCTCGCCACCGCCGACGCCAACCTCGCCGGCACCCGCGAGCTGCTCACCGTACTGAAGCCGCTGCTCACCACCCGCTCCCCGCACCTGCTGCCGACGGTCGACGCGGACGTGGCCCGTCTGCAGGGCCTCCTCGACGCGGCCCACCACGGCACGACCTGGACCCCCGTCGCCGCGCTCGACGCCACCGCCCGGGCCCGGGTGAACGGAGCCACCGGGCAGCTCCTGGAGGACCTCTCCCCGGTCCCCGACCTGCTGGAGATCCGGAAGTCCGCCTGATGACCACCCGACACGACCCCGCACGCCCCGAAGGGACCACCCCGATGCCGTCCGCCGAATCCAACGCCCCGCAGGCCGACCGCCGTTCCTTCGTCAGGACGGCACTCGGCGCCGGAGCGGCCGGGGCGGTTCTGGCCGGCGGCGGACTCGCGCTCGCCGAGAGCGGCGGCACCGCGCGGGCCGCCACACAGACGGCGCAGGTGCCCTTCCACGGAGTCCACCAGGCCGGCATCGTCACTCCCGCGCCGGCGGCGGCCGCGTTCGTCTCCTTCACCGTCATCGCCGACCACCGCGCCGAACTGGCCGACCTGCTGCGGACGATCACCGCCCGGGCCCGCTTCCTCACCTCCGGTGGCACCCCGGCGGACCTCGGCGTCGGCGCCCCGCCGTCCGACAACGGCATCCTCGGCCCGACCGTCCCGGCCGACGGCCTCACCGTCACGGTCGGCGTGGGAGCGTCCCTCTTCGACGACCGCTACGGACTCGCGAAGGCCAGGCCCCGCCGCCTGACCGCGATGCGGACCTTCCCCAACGACAACCTCAAGCCCGCCGAGTGCCACGGCGACCTCTCGCTCCAGATCTGCGCGAACCGCCAGGACACCGTCCTGCACGCCCTGCGCGACATCGCCAAGCACACCCGCGGCGCCCTGCAGATCAAATGGCGCATCGACGGCTTCCAGAACGCGCCCCGCCCCACCGGGGCGCAGCGCAACCTGCTCGGCTTCAAGGACGGCATCGCCAACCCCGACGTCCACTCGGCCCGCGAGACCAGGCGGCTGATCTGGGCCGGGGACGACGAGCCCGCCTGGGCAGCGGGCGGCAGCTATCAGGTGATCCGGATCATCCGCATGCTCGTCGAGTTCTGGGACCGTGTCTCGCTCAGCGAGCAGGAGCTGATGTTCGGCCGCCGCAAGGACACCGGCGCCCCGCTCGACGGCGCCAGGGAGACCGACGCCCCCGACTACGCCAAGGACCCGCACGGCACGGCGATCCCCCTCGACGCCCACATCCGCCTCGCCAACCCGCGCACCACCGCGACCGACAACTCCCGCATCCTGCGCCGCGGTTACAACTACGACCGCGGCGTGGACACCGTCGGCAACCTCGACATGGGCCTGGTCTTCTGCTGCTACCAGCAGGACGTCAAGCGCCAGTTCGAGGCCACCCAGACCCGCCTGATCGACGAGCCCCTCGTCGACTACATCTCCCCCACGGGCGGCGGCTACTTCTTCGCCCTCCCGGGAGTCCGCGACGACAAGGACTGGCTGGGACGGGGCCTGCTCGCCACCTGACGGTGGCACACCGGACGTCAGGTCTGAGCCGTTCCCCCGTTCGATTTGGACAAGTGCGGGCGGCCCCGGTCACACGCTGCTGATACTGGGCTCGGCAGACTCCTCCGTTCGCTTCCAAGACGGCTTCAAGTCGCTTCCAAGCGGCGTGTGAAGAGTCCGTGCCGGGGGCGAGTGTCAGCGGGGAGAGATCTGAGGTGCTGGAGCAAGTGCGGTTCACGGTGCTCGGACCGGTCGGCGCGTGGCGCGGCACGGTCGAGGTGGACCTCGGACCGCCACGGCAACGGGCGGTACTGGCCACGCTGCTGCTCGCCGAGGGCGGCCAGGTGCCGGTGGCCCGGCTGGTCGACGCGCTGTGGGGCGAGGCCCCGCCCGCCTCCGCGGTGGGCTCGGTCCGGACGTATGTGCACCGGCTGCGGCGGGCCCTCGGGGAGGCCGCGCCGCTGATCCGGTCGGTGGGGGACGCCTATGTCGTCCGCGCCCTCCCGGAGGACCTCGATCTCGCCGCGTTCCGGGAGTTGACCGCGCGCGCCGAACGGGCGCGTCGGGACGGGGACGTCAAGGAGGCCGCCGCACAGCTGCGCGACGCGCTCGCCCTGTGGCGCGGTCCCGCGTTGTCCGGCGTCCGGGGCGAGTTCGCGCGGGCCCAGCGCGAACGGCTGGAGACGCTCAGGCTGGCCGCCCTGGAGACCCGGCTGGCCATCGAGCTCGACCTCGGTGGCCATGCCCAGGCCGCGCCCGAACTGGCCACGCTGGTCGCGGGGCATCCGCTGGACGAGCGGTTCCGCGAGATGCTGATGCTGGCGTACTACCGCTCCGGCCGGCAGTCCGCGGCGCTGGACACGTACGCCGAGGCACGGGCGCTGCTCACGGAGGAACTGGGGGTCGATCCGGGGCCCGGTCTGCAACGCCTGTACGAACGGATCCTGCACGCCGACCCCGGGTTGCTCACGGTGCCGGGCGACGGGAGACCGGGGGCCCGGAGTCCGGTTGCCGAGAGCGTGGTTGCCGCAAGTCCGGTCGTGGGAAGCGCGGTTGCGGGAAGCGCGGTTGTGGGAAGCGCGGTTGTGGGAAGCGCGGTTGTGGGAAGCGTGGTTGCGGGGAGTCCCGTTGCGCCACGTCCCGTTGCCGGAGGTCCGGGCTCCGTGACATCCGCGCCGCGGACTCCCACCGACGCGGCGGCGGTCACGCAGACCCCGTCCACCGCACCACCCCCGGTGCCTCCTCTTCCCGCTCCTTCCGGACCCGCCCAACTCCCCTCCGGCCTCCCCGGTTTCATCGGCCGCCAGACCCAACTCGCCCAGGCCAACGCCCTGATCGCCGACAACGAATCCCCGCCCGCCACCGTCGTGATCGGCGGCACCGCCGGGGTCGGCAAGACCGCGTTCGCCGTGCACTGGGCCCGGCAGATCGCCTCCCGCTTCCCGGACGGCCAACTCCACCTCAACCTGCGCGGCTTCGACCCCGTGAGCGCCCCGGTCACCCCGGCTCAGGCGCTCCGCACCCTGCTGGAGGCGCTCGGGGTCACACCACGCGAACTGCCGCAGGACCAGGACGCGTTGGCGGCCCGCCTGCGGACCGTGCTCACCGGGCGCCGCGTCCTGATCCTGCTGGACAACGCCCGGGACGCGGGTCAGGTACGGCCGCTGCTGCCGGGCGCCCCGGGCTGCCTGGTGATCGTCACCAGCCGGAACCGGCTCGGCGGTCTGGTCGCCGTGGACGGCGCGCATCCGTTGTACCTGGACGTCCTCACCGCGCAGGAGGGCCACGACCTGCTGGTGCGCCGACTGGGCGCCATCCGGGTGGCGGCCGAGCCGGCGGCGGTCCGGGAGATCGTCGAGTTGTGCGCGCGGCTGCCGCTGGCCCTCGCGGTGGCCGCGGCCCGCGCAGCCGGCCGTACCGCCTTCCCGCTCGCCGCGGTGAAAGCCGAACTCGCCGACGGACACGGCAGCCTGGACGCGTTCACGGACGCCGACCAGGCCGCCGACGTACGGGCCGTCCTGTCCTGGTCGTACCACGCGCTGTCGCCCGCCGCCGCCCGGCTGTTCCGGCTGCTCGGCCTGCACCCCGGCCCGGACGTGTCGCTGCCCGCCGCCGCGAGCCTCGCCGGACTCACCACGCCCGCCACCCGGAGCCTGCTGGCCGAGCTGGTGCACGCCCACCTCGTGGACGAGCCCGTGCCCGGCCGCTACGCCTCGCACGACCTGCTGCGCGCCTACGCCACCGAGCTCGGCGCCGAGGCGGACACGCCCGGCGAGGTCACGGCCGCCCGCCACCGCATGCTCGACCACTACCTCCACAGCGCGCACGCCGCCGCGCGGTCGATGGACCTCACCCGGGACCGGATCGCCCTCAAGGAGCCGTCCCCGGGGGTGCGGGGCGAGGTCTTCACCGGACCGAAGCCCGCCATGGCCTGGTTCGACACCGAACGGGCCGTCGTGGTCGCGATGTTGCGGGAGGCCTCGGCGCAGACGCTCGACGTCCACGCCTGGCAGCTGGCCTGGTGCGTGGAGCACTACTTCGGCCGCCAGGGCCTGTGGCACGAACTCGGCGTCACCCTGCGCACCGCGCTGGAGTCCGCCGACCGGCTCGGCGACCCCGCCGCCCTCGCCCACGTCCACCGGGGGCTGGCCCAGGCCGAGTCCTACGCGAAGCGCATCAGCGACGCCCGGATGCACATCGAGCGCGCCATCGAACTGTTCGCCGAGGTCGGCGATGTCCACGCGCTCACCGAATGCCACCGCCAGCTGAGCGTCGTACTGGAGGTGCAGGGGGACCTGGAGGGCGCCCTCGACCACCACCGGCAGGCCCTGGAGCTGCTCGGCCCCGAGAGACCGGAGAGAACCGAGAGACCCGAGGGCTCCGAAGGGACGGGAGAGCCCGAAGGCCCCGCCGACGACAGCAGGCTGCGGTCCTGGATTCTCAACGGCCTCGGCTGGTACCACTCGTTGCTCGGCCGGCACCGCGAGGCGCTGGTGTTCTGCGCCGCCGCCATGGCACGGGCGCGCGCCAACGACGACGACTACACGCTGGGCCACGTCCTCAACAGCGCCGGCCACGCCCACCACCATCTCGGCGCCCACGACGAGGCCGTCGCCGCCTTCGAGGAGGCACTGGTCCGCTTCCACCAGGTCGGCGGTGTCCCCTGGGCCGAGGCGCACACCCTGGCCTCGCTCGCCGACTCCCGGCTGGGCCTCGGGCACCCGGAACGCGCGCACGCCCTGCTCGCGGAGGCGGTGCGGATCCTCGACCGGCTCGGGCATCCGGACGCCGCGGCGCTGCGCGCGAAACTGGCCGCGCTGCCCCCGGAAGGGGACCGGGCGGCCCGGGCCGGGTGACGGTCGCCGCATCGGTGCACCTCCCCGTGCCGGTGTGCGGGACGCTCACCCGCACTACGGGGCCGTACGCTCCGGAGTTCTGCCCCCACCGCGACCGTTGCCTTACCGTTACCTTCTCGCGCGGCGGGCCGGGTTCCCTTCCGTGGTGGAGAACCCCATGGGCACCGGCTCCGTAGTGAGGGGTGGGGCCGTGGTCGCACCCGCGCCATCGGACAACTATCGAACGACTATCCGACGGCAATCGGGAGGCGATCGACCGCCCCGACGATCGGCGGGTGACCGCGAACAAGTACCAGGAGAACGAGCAATGCCCGGACGGGGGCCAGGCCTTCGCGCGCGTGATCTACCAGGCGCACGGCACCGCCCTGCTCCAGTTCGCCCAAGGGCTCACGCTGGGCGATGTGCACGGCGCCGAGGACATCGTCCAGGAGGCGGTGCTCAGGGCCTGGCGCCATGCCGACCGGCTCAGCTCGACCCCGGGACTGACCCGCCCCTGGCTCTTCACCGTCGTACGGCGGCTCGCGATCGACGCACACCGCACCCGCAAGGCCCGGCCGGTGGACCTCATACCCGCCGCCCTGGACCGCGAGGTCGTGTCCGACAGCAGCGAACGCACCCTCACCGCCCAGGTGTTGAACAGGGCACTGGCCGAACTGGACCGCCCGCACCGGGAGGTGCTGGTGCACCGCTACTGCCTCGACCGCAGCATCGAGGAGACCGCGGCCGAACTCGACCTCCCCCAGGGCACGGTCAAGTCCCGCAGCAGCCACGCCCTCAGAGCCCTGCGCCGCGCCCTGACCACGCTCGGCGCACCCACCCCGGCCGCCCTGCGCTGACCGGCTCCCCTCGCCCCACCCACACCTCACTGGAGGCCCCGGCGTGTCACGCCAGCTACTGACGGTCTGTCAGGATCCCGCCCCGGACTCCCCCGCGGACTCCTTCCGGACCATCGGCGAAGCGCTGGAGCGGGCGCGCGGGGGTGCCGTGATCAGCGTCCGGCCGGGCCGCTACCAGGAGTGCCTGGTGATCGGCACCCGGGTGACGATCGTGGCCGAACAGGCCCGGGGCAGCGTGGAGGTCGCGCCCCGGCGCGGCAGTGCGGTGGTTCTCAAGGCGGACGCGGTGATGCTCACCGACCTCGTGCTGACCGGCCGGGACGCGGAGTTGCCGGTGGTGGACGTGGCGCGCGGTCAACTCGCCCTGGAGGGCTGCGACGTGACCGGCGCGGGCTGGACGGCCCTGCTGGCCCGGGGTACCGGTTCGCTGGCCATGCGGGACTGCCGGGTGACCAACCCGCAGGGCGCGGGCCTGGTCGTCACCTCCCCCGTGGACAGCTCGGTCGAGTCCTGCACGGTGGAGCACCTGGGCACCTCGGGCGCGGTGATCGGCGAGAACGGCCGGGTCACCCTGCGCGGCTGCACGCTCCGGGACGCACGGGGCAACGGCGTGCTCGCAGGCGGCGAGGCGCGCGGCTCGGTCGAGGACTGCGACATCTCCTCCACCGACAAGCCCGCGATCGCGCTTGAGGACCGCTGCACCACCCGGGTCGTCCGCACCGCCGTCCACGACACCAGCACCGGGGTCCACCTGAGCAGTGCGGCCCGCACCACCCTGGAGGACGTGACCGTCTCGGGCACCACCGGCCCCGGGATCGTCCTGTCCGGCGGCACGGATCCGTGGCTGCGCCGCTGCCGTACGACGCGGACCGAGGGCCACGGCATGGTCGTACTGGAAAGGTCGCGCGGCACGATCGAGGACTGTCGCCTGGAGTCGGCGCAGGCACCGGCGCTGCGGGTCGGCGGGTCGTCGTCCCCCGTGCTCGTCGGCCTTTCCGTGCAGGGCGGTGCGGCGGACGGTCTGCTCCTGGAGGAGGAGTCGGTGGCCGAGCTGGACCGCCTGGAGGTGGCGGACGTGGCCGGGGTCGGCATCTCCGTCCGCTCCGGGGCCAACCCGCTCCTGCGCCGGGCGCTGATCACGGCGCCCGGCGGCCACGGCGTGGAGGTCTCGGCCGACGGCCGCGGCCGCCTGGAGGACTGCACGATCGAACGTCCCGGCGGCGCGGGCATCCGGGTCGAGGACGACGGCAACCTCTATGTCGGCGGCGGCACCGTGGACGTCGCGGGCGGACCGGGTCTGTCGGTCGGACCGGACGGCAGTGTCACGCTCCGGGACTGCGAGATCCGCGGCGAGCAAGGCACCCCGCATCCCGGCGTCCTGGTGGAGAAGGGCGGCGAACTCACCGCGAGCCGCCTGCGGGTGACCGGCGCGGGCGGCCACGGCGTGACCGTCGAGGACGGCGGGCGCGGCGCCTTCAACTCCTGCGAGTCCCTGCGCAGCGAGGGCGACGGCTTCCGCGTCGACACCGACGCGCCCGTCTCACTGGTCAACTGCACGGCGCGGGAGAACACCGGCGGCGGCCTGGTCCAGGTCCGCCCCGGCGACCGGCTCGCGGTGGAGGGCCTGACCAGCGCGGGCAACGGGCGTCGGGACGCCTGGGGGTCGGGGGACACCGAGGGCACGGACCCGGCGGGGGCTCCGGCCGTCCCTGATCAAGTCGGCGGCCCGCTGGGCGAGTTGGACGCGCTCATCGGGCTGGAGGACGTCAAGCAGCAGGTCCGTACCCTCGTCAACCTCACCCGGCTCGCCCAGCGCCGGGCGAGCATGGGGATGCCCGTCCCACCGATGAGCCGCCATCTGGTCTTCGCGGGCCCGCCCGGCACCGGCAAGACGACGGTCGCCCGTCTCTACGGCGCGATCCTCACGGAGTTGGGCGTCCTGCGCTCCGGTCATCTGGTCGAGGTCTCGCGCGCGGATCTCGTCGCGCAGATCGTCGGCGGTACGGCCATCAAGACCACGGAGACGTTCAACAGGGCGTTGGGCGGAGTCCTGTTCATCGACGAGGCCTACACCCTGGTCTCGGACAGCCGGGGCGGCGGGGCGGACTTCGGCCGGGAGGCCGTGGACACCCTGCTGAAGCTGATGGAGGACCACCGCGAGGACATGGTCGTGGTGGTGGCCGGCTACACGGACGAGATGACGGGCTTCCTCGCCTCCAACCCCGGTCTGGCGTCCCGGTTCTCGCGCACGGTGGAGTTCGCGAACTACTCGGTGCCGGATCTGGTCGCCATCATGGAGTCGATGTGCGCCCGCCACCAGTACGAGCTGGAGGACGCCACCCGCAAGGCCCTGACCGTCCGCTTCGAACGGATGCCGCGGGACGCCACGTTCGGCAACGGCCGTGCCGCCCGTCAGCTCTTCGAGGAGATGGTGGACCGGCAGGCGACCCGGCTGGCGGTCCAACCGGACATCAGCCAGCGGGACTTGACACTCTTCCTCCCGCCGGACGTCGGTGCGGAAGCGGCGGCGGCCGTGAGCGACGACGGCCCCGAGGGCGGCGACCCGCTCACCCGGCTGGGCGAGATGACCGGTCTGGCGGGCGTCAAGCGGGACGTCACCGACCTGGTCAACCTCCTTGCCACGGCCCGCCGTCGCGAGGCGGCGGGCCTCCCGGCACCCCGCATCAGCCACCACCTGGTCTTCACCGGACCACCGGGCACCGGGAAGACCACCGTCGCGCGTCTCTACGGCGAACTCCTGGCGTCTTTGGGCGTGTTGCCCAGGGGGCAGCTGGTGGAGGTGGCCCGTGCGGACCTGGTGGGCCGCTATGTCGGCCACACCGCCCAGCTCACCAGGGAGGTCTTCGAACGGGCCCTGGGAGGAGTCCTGTTCATCGACGAGGCCTACACCCTCACCCCCTCGGGCCCGTCCGGTTCCTCGGACTTCGGGAGGGAGGCGGTGGACACCCTCCTGAAGCTGATGGAGGACCACCGCGACGAGGTGGTGGTCATAGTCGCCGGCTACACCGACGAGATGACCGGCTTCCTCGCCTCCAACCCCGGCCTGACGTCCCGCTTCTCCCGCCGTGTCGAGTTCACCGACTACTCCGCCGACGAGCTGGTCACCATCGTCCGCCGACACGCGGAGACGAGCGGCTACGAGTGCGGCCCGGGCACGGGCTCGGCCCTGCGTACCCACTTCGACGCCCTCCCCCGCGACCGCTCCTTCGGCAACGCCCGCGCGGCCCGCCAGGTCCTGGAGGCGATGATGACCCGCCAGGCGGGCCGCATCAGCGCGATGGCCTCCCCCGGCTTCGACGATCTACGGCTGCTGCTGCCCGCCGACGTACCCGGCGGGGAGGCCCGGTGACCCGGCGGGCACACGCGCTGACGCTCACGATGGCGCTGGTGTGGCTGGGCGGCCCGGCGGCCGCCGCACCCTCGGCCGACGACGGGGTGAGCCTCCCCGTGATCCCCTCCGCGCTGACGGCCGACGCCTCCTGCACGGCCGGATCGTCCGCCGTGGCGAAGGCCGTGCCCTGGGAGCAGCGGTCGTTGGGCCTGACCCGCGTCTGGCGGACGGCGGCCGGAAGCAAGGGCGGTGCCGGGGTGACCGTCGCGGTCGTGGACACCGGGGTCTCCCCCCAGGCGCCCGCACTCGCGGAGCGGGTCACGACGGTGGGGGCCGCGGGGAGCGACTGCGTCGGCCACGGCACCTTCGTGGCCGGGCTCATCGCCGCCGCGCCCGCGAAGAACGTGCGATTCGCCGGGGTCGCGAGCAAGGCCCGCGTGCTCGGCGTCCGCGGCACGGACACCCGCGGCACGGCCACGGCCGCCTCGGTGGCGTCCGGCATCCGCGCCGCGGCCCGGGCCGGCGCCGACGTCGTCCTGGTCGCCCCCGCGCTGACCGGCGGTTCCACCGAACTGACGGCGGCCGTGACGTACGCGACGGACCGGGACGCCCTGGTCGTCGCGGCGGCGGCACCGGACCCGGCCCCGGGCTCGGGCACGGCCTCCGCGCCGCCGCCCCGGGACTACTGGCCCGCCGCCGACCCCGGGGTCCTCTCCGTCCTGGACCTCGACGCGAAGGGCTCCCGCCCGTCGAACGCCCCCGCCCCGCTCCAGGCCGACCTCACGGCCCCCGGCGACGGTGTCGTCGGCACCGGTCCCTCCGGAAAGGGCCACTACCTCGGATCCGGCGCGTCCCTCGCGGCGGCGTACGTCGCCGGTACGGCAGCGCTGGTACGCGCCGCGCACCCCGGCCTCTCGGCCGGGCAGACCGCGACACGGCTCGTGGAGACGGCGTACCCGTCCGGCATACCCCGGCTGGACCCGTACGCGGCGGTGACGTCCGTACGGGACGAGGAGGCGGCGCCCGCGACCGACAGCACGGCGGAAGCCGCCGTTCGCCTCGACGCCGATCCGTCGGCGACGGCGGCGGGGCGCCGGGCGCTGGCCGTGGCATCGGCGGGGGTTGCTGTGGGGTTGGGGGTCGCTTGGGCAGGGGCGGTTCTTCGGCTGCGGAGGCGGAGAACGGCGACCCTGGAATCGGAGGGCTGAGTGCGTGGTCGGCTGCGGGCCGGTGGGGGCTGGTCGCGCAGTTCCCCGCGCCCCTCAAAGCCCTCACCTGGCCCCGCCCTACATCACGCCTCCGCTCCTGCCAGTGCCGTCTGAACCAGCGTCGCCTTCCGTCGTACGATCCTCAGCGCCCGTCCCGCCGGCAGGTTCCGCGGCTTGATGTTGCCGAAGACGTAGCCCTCCGACGGCGGGCAGGAGAGCAGCAGCCCGGGTGTGTTGACCTCGTCCAGGCGCCTCAGGAGCTGGTCGTTCAGGCCCCGGCCCGCGCCCGTCGCCGAGCGCACCGCGACCACGTGCACGCCCACCTCGTGGCCGAGAGCCAGGTGGTCGAAGAGCGGGGCGAAGGGGTGGTCGAAGGCGTTGCCGCCGCCGATCATGTCGTAGTCGTCGATGAGGACGAACAGCCGGGGGCCGTTCCACCAGTCGGCGAGCCGCATCCGGGCCGGGGTGATGTCGGGGCCGGGTGCGCGGGTCTTCAGGGCCCGTGCCGAACCCGCCACCAGCTCCTTCAGGGAGTCGACCGAGACCGCGTGCCCGAGCTGGTACTCCGGCGGTACGGCGTCCACGAGTTCACGCCGGTAGTCGACGACCAGGACGCGCGCCTCGGCGGGCGAGTACCGCGAGGTGATCGACTTGGCGACCAGCCGCAGCAGGTTGGTCTTGCCGCTCTCCGTGTCACCGACCGCGACCAGGTGCGGCGTACGCGAGAAGTCGTGCCAGACCGGGGCGAGCTTCTCCTCGTCGAGGCCCAGTGGGATCCGCAGCCCGTCACCGAGTTCGGGCTCCGGCAGGGAGGACGCCGGCAACCGGTGCGGCAGCATCCGGACGGCCGGTGCCGCCGGCCCCGACCAGGCCCCGGCGATCCGGCCCACCAGGTCGGCGACCCCCTCCGCCAGGTCGTCCGTGTCCGACCGCCCGTCGACGCGCGGCAGCGCGGCGAGGAAGTGCAGCTTGCCGTCCAGGGTCAGGCCCCGCCCGCCCGTCCGCGGCACGGACGCCGCCTTGCGGATGTCCACGACGGAGTCCATCGTGTCGCCGAGCCGCAGTTCGAGCCGGGTGGCGGCCTGGTCGCGGATCTGTGCGCTCAGCTCCACCCACCGTGCCGTGGTCACCACCAGGTGGACGCCGTAGTTGAGGCCGCGCTGGGCGATCTGGTTGAAGGTGGCGACATGGGTGTCGTAGTCCTGCCGGACCGTCGACCAGCCGTCCACCACCAGGAACACGTCCCCGTGCGGCTGGTCCGCGAACTCCCCCTCCGCGCGCCGCCGTCGATAGGCGGCCATGGAGTCGAGCCCGTGGTCCAGGAAGAACCGCTCGCGGTCCGCGAGCAGTGTGGTCACCTCGGCGACCGTCCGGCTGATCCGCTCGCCGTCCAACCGGCTGGCGACTCCGGCGACATGCGGCAGCCCGGCGAGGCCGGCGAGCGAGCCGCCTCCGAAGTCCAGGCAGTAGAACTGGACTTCGCGCGGGGTGTGGGTGAGTGCGAGCGCGGCGATCAGTGTCCGTACCACCGTGGACTTGCCGCTCTGGGAGCCGCCCGCGACCGCCACATGGCCGCCCGCGCCGGACAGGTCCACCACGAGCGGGTCCCGCCGCTGGTCGAACGGCCTGTCCACCAGCCCGACGGGCACCCGCAGCCGCCCGACCCCGGACCAGCCGGCCGCGCTCAGCCCGCGCACCGGATCCTCCGCGATGCCCGGCAGCAACTCGTCGAGACCGGACGGGAGTCCGAGCGGCGGCAGCCACACCTCGTGGGCGGGCGGTCCGGAGTCGTGCAGCCGGGCCAGGGCGACGGAGAGCAGGGTCTGCGAGGACTCCTCGTCCGGAACGGGCACCGGAGCGACCGGCGCGACCGCCCGCGGCACCACCCACCCCGACGACCACGGCACGATCTGACTCGCCACCCTGGCCTGGGCGACCCCGCCCCTGCGCTGTCGGTAGGCCCCGGAGACATAGGCTGCCCGGAACCGGGTCAGCGCCTCCACCCCGCTCTTGAGGAACCCGGCGCCCGGCTGCGAGGGCAACTGGTAGGCGTCCGGCACCCCGAGCACGCCCCGGCTCTCCATCGCGGAGAAGGTCCGCAGACCGATCCGGTACGACAGATGGCTCTCCAGGGCGTGCATGCGCCCCTCGTCGAGCCGCTGCGAAGCCAGCAGCAGATGCACCCCGAGCGACCGGCCGAGCCGCCCGATCATCACGAACAGATCCATGAACTCCCGGTGCGCGGCCAGCAGTTCGCTGAACTCGTCGACGACCACGAACAGACTGGGCAGCGGTTCGAGGGGAGTCCCGGCGGCCCGCGCCTTCTCGTACTCCAGGGCCGAGCTGTAGTTCCCGGCGGCCCTCAACAGCTCCTGGCGCCGGATCAGTTCACCGTGCAGGGCGTCCTGCATGCGCTCCACCAGGGCGACTTCGTCGGCGAGGTTGGTGATGACGGCCGAGGTGTGCGGCAGCCCGTCGAGGCCGAGGAAGGTCGCCCCGCCCTTGAAGTCGACCAGCACGAAGTTCAGCGTCTCCGACGAGTTCGTCAGCGCCAGCCCCAGCACCAGCGTCCGCAGCAGTTCGCTCTTGCCGGACCCGGTGGCCCCGATGAGCATCCCGTGCGGGCCCATCCCGCCCTGCGCGGACTCCTTGATGTCCAGTTCGACGGGGCGTCCGTCGGCTCCGACGGCGACCGGCACCCGCAGCCGGGCGGCCCCGGTGGACCGCCGCCACAGGGCGGCCGGATCGTGCCGGTACAGGTCCGGGATGCCGAGCAGGGTGGTCAACTGCACGTCGCTCGCCAGGGGTTCGGCCGTGTCCGCGCTCAGACTCATCCGGTACGGCGCCAGCAGCCGCGCCAGCGCCTCGGCACCCGCGACTCCCACCGCGTCCGGCCGGCCGAGCACCGTGGACTGCTCCTTGCGGCTGCGGTCGGTGCGCACCAGCCGCACCGCGCCGGGCCGCACGTCCAGCCGCAGCGTGGTCCGCCCCGGCCGCCAGCCGAGCGCCCCGGACAGATCGAGGACCACGGTGTTCCGGGCGCCCGGCCCGTCCAGCCGGTGTCCGCCCGGCACCGTCACCCCGTCCACCACGATCACGGTGAACGGCTCGTCGCGGCCGGGGAGTTCGTCCGGGTCGAAGGACGCCCGCTCCGCGAACTCCGCACCCAGCAGGTCCTCCAGGTCCGTGAAGGCCGAGGCCACCATCCGCGCGGGCCCGGCCCCGTCCCGCTCCTGCGGATGCAGGGTGTGCGGCAGCCACTTGGCCCACTCCCACTCGCCGCGCCGCTCGTCGGAGACACAGAGCGCGATCCACAGGTCCTCGGGCGCGTGGAACACCGCGAGCTGGCAGAGCGCGGCCCGCACCAGGGACCGTACGGCGGCCTCGTCGCCCCGCAGCAACACCCGTGACCAGGAACGGAGATACAGACCGATCGGCTGGTCCGGGACCGTGCTGTACGCGCGCACGAACCGCCGCAGAGCGTGCGCGGACAGCGGTTCCAGGTCGTCGACGGGCTTGGTGGACAGGGGGTTCAGCCGCATCGACAGCTGCTGCTCGCCCACCGCGATACGGATCTCGCCGAAGTCGTCGTCCTTGGGCCGTCGTTCCCACAGCCGGGTGGTGCGCACCATGGAGCGCAGGGCGACGGGGGCGGGGTGCCGCCAGGCCAGAGCCTGCTGCTGTTCGATGACGATCCGCTGGACCTTGCCCCGGGTCTGGGTCAAGTACCGCAGGTAGTCCCGCCGTTCGCCGTGCAGCCGCTGTTTGCGCTCGCCGCTCTTGCGCATGACCTGGCCGACCATCATGGCGCCGGAGGCCAGCACCATCATGCCGAGCGCGAGGTAGCTGAAGACGCTGCTGGTGCCGCCCGGCCGGATGAACACCAGCATCATCGAGACGGACATCATCGCCATGGGCAGGTAGGTCCACACGGCGGAGGTGTCCGGCACGGTCTCCGGGAGCGTGGGCGGCTCCTGGAGGGTCAGCTCCCCTTCGGGCATCTCGGGACCGCGGCGGCGGGCGGGTCGGCGGAACAGGACGACGCTCAACGGAAGGGCTCCTCGTACGGGAGAACGCGGAAGGGGTGTCACTCCGTAATACGGATGGGGAGCCCCGCAGGATCTGTGCCAGGAGAATTCGATGACCGACCATCAGGTGGCCGAGCTGTGCCACCTCACCGTCCGAGGCCCCGCCCGGACGATCGACCTCGCCGTACCGGCGGACGTGCCGGTCGCCGATCTGCTGCCGACCCTGCTGCGGTACGCGGGCGAGGGCAGTGAGACCGAGGAGGGCGGCCTCGATCACGGCGGCTGGGTCCTGCAACGCCTCGGCGAGCGCCCGCTGGACGAGGAGGGCACTCTGAAGTCCCTCGACCTCAAGGACGGCGAGGTGCTCCATCTGCGGCCGCACGACGCCGCGTTGCCCGAGGTCCGGCTGGACGACCTGGTCGACGGCATCGCCAACGTCACCCGGGACCGGCTGCACGGCTGGACGCCGGAAGCGGGCAGGAGACTCCTCCTAGCCCTCGCGGTGGCCGCGCTCGCCCTGGGGCTGGGGGTGCTGGCCTGGCCCGGAGGAGACGCGGCCGTCCGGGCGGTCGCGGCCGGCGCGACCGGACTTCTGCTGCTCGCGGGTGCCGCGTCGGCAGCCCGCGCGGTGGGCGACCGGCCGGCCGGGGCG
>NZ_JBEYVC010000061.1:0-54677 GCF_040643855.1 Streptomyces sp. NPDC047072
CAACCGATGTGACGGACCATCGGTCCGATAGGTGCCGGCCCCACCGCAGTGACGGGCTCCGCTTACGCTCCACCCGAACCCCTCCCGGCATCCCAGTCCGTGGTGTACCAGAAGTCCGGCAGGGACGCCTTCAGGTAGCTGCCGTAGCGCGCGGTGGCCAGCCGCTGATCGAGTACGGCGACCACACCGCGGTCTCCGGACGCACGCACCAGGCGTCCGGCTCCCTGGGCCATCAGCAGGGCGGCGTGGGTGGCGGCGACCGCCATGAAGCCGTTGCCTCCGTTGTCCTCCACCGCCTTCTGGCGGGCGCTCATGATCGGGTCGTCGGGGCGCGGGAACGGGATCTTGTCCATGACGACCAACTGGCAGCTGGTGCCGGGGACGTCGACGCCCTGCCAGAGCGACAGCGTGCCGAAGAGACAGGTCTTCGGGTCCGCGGCGAAGCCCTTGATCAGCTCGCCCAGGGTCTCCTCGCCCTGAAGGAGGATCGGGAACTCCGGGATGCGGGTGCGCAGTTCCTCCGCGGCCAGCTGGGCGGCCCGCATGGAGGAGAACAGCCCCAGGGTGCGGCCGCCAGCCGCCTGGATGAGTTCCGTCAGCTCGTCGAGCATGTCCGCACGGTCGCCGTCCCGCGCGGGACGCGAGAGATGCTTGGCGACATAGAGAATGCCCTGCTTGCGGTAGTCGTACGGTGATCCCACGTCGAGGCCCTTCCACTGGGGAAGGTCGTCGCCCTCGGTGCCCTCCGGGGCGAGGCCCAGGGACGCCCCGACGCCGTTGAAGTCGCCGCCCAGCTTGAGGGTGGCGGAGGTGAGCACCACGGAGCGGTCCGTGAACAGCTTCTCCCGCAGCAGGCCCGACACCGACATGGGGGCCACGCGCAGGGAGGCGCCGAACCGGTCGTGGCGTTCGTACCAGACGACGTCCCACTCCGAGCCGTTGGTGATCCGCTCCGCCACGTCGTGGACCGACTCGACGGAAGCCAGCGCCTGCTTGCGGACGGCGTCCTCGTCCTGGACCGACTTGTCGCGGGTCGCGCCGATCGCGGAGATGACCGTACGCGCGGCGTCGCGCAGCGCCATGAGCGCGTAGCCGAGGTCCTCGGGGATCTCCTCCAGGCGGCCGGGCAGGGCCAGCTCCATCAGCCGCTCGAAGCCCTCGGCGGCGGTCTGGAGCTGGTCGGCGGCCTTCTCGTTGACCAGCTTCGCGGCGCGGCGCACCGCGCGGTTGACCTGGCCGGGGGTGAGCTCGCCGGTGGCGACGCCCGTGACCCGGGAGACCAGTTCGTGCGCCTCGTCGACGATCAGCACCTCGTGCTGCGGGAGGACCGGGGCGCCTTCGATGGCGTCGATCGCGAGCAGCGCGTGGTTGGTGACGACGACTTCCGCGAGCTTGGCGCGCTCGCGGGCCATCTCGGCGAAGCACTCGGCGCCGTACGCGCACTTCGAGGCGCCCAGGCACTCGCGGGAGGAGACGGAGATCTGTGCCCACGCCCGGTCGGAGACGCCCGGCGTGAGGTCGTCGCGGTCGCCGCTCTCCGTGTCCTGCGACCAGTCCCGCAGCCTGAGCAGGTCCTGACCCAGTTTGCTGGTGGGCGCGGCCGCCTCGAACTGGTCGAAGAGGCCCTCCTCCTCGTCCTGCGGAACGCCTTCATGCAGGCGGTGCAGGCACAGGTAGTTCGACCGGCCTTTGAGCATCGCGAACTCGGGGCGGCGGCGCAGCAGGGGGTGCAGCGCGTCGACCGTACGCGGCAGATCGCGCTCCACGAGCTGTCTCTGCAAGGCCAGGGTGGCTGTCGCCACGACGACACGCTCCCCGTGCGCGAGCGCGGGCACGAGATAGCCCAGCGACTTTCCGGTGCCGGTACCGGCCTGGACCAGCAGATGGGAACCGTCGTCGATCGCTTCCGCGACGGATTCGGCCATGGTCACCTGGCCGGGGCGCTCCGTGCCGCCGACGGCAGTGACGGCAGCATGCAGGAGTTCGGGGAGTGAGGGCTTCGTCATAGCGCGACCACCCTACGGCCCGGCACTGACAAAGGGGTGATCAAGGCAGGGGCCATGGGTGGGATCAAGACCGGGAGCTCGTCGGACGAGGGGTGGACGGGTGTCGGATCGGTTCGTGTCCGGCCGGACTTGGTCCGCTCAGGGGCGGGATCGGCTTATCGGAGACCGGAATTGACCGGGTGGGTCGCGAACTCTCGCGGTCCGGCCGATGGTTGGCGGGCTCTCCGGAAAATTCTGGAATCGGGTGGGAACCTGATCGGCTCGGGCGGTGTACCAAAAGTGACGAAGCGAGGACGCAGAGCTACAGCACATCGCGCAGGGAACGATCCCGGACCATGAGGGCCGCCCACTTGGCGGGCAGGTCGATCTCGGCGGAGAACCGGAAACCTGCGCTCAGAAAGGCGGCGACGGAAGGAATGTTGATGAGGTCGGGTTCCGCGACAACACGAGTACAGGCGGGTCGCCGGTCGAGGACGAGATCGGCGACGGTTCTCAGAAGAGTCGTGCCGAGACCGCGCCCGCGATCGGTGGCGGCGCCGATGAGGAGGTGGATACCGGTGTCGTGTGGCCTGGCCGGATAGTGGCGGGCCAGCGGATCGAGGTCCGCCCGGTAGATCTCCCAGTAGCTCATCGGCCTGCCGTCGAGCGTGCCGAGGCAGGGGACGCTGCGTCCGTCGCCTCCGAGTTGGGACCGCAGATGGCTCTCGGTTCGGTTCCGGGGCCCGGCCAGCTCCCAGAACTCCGCGACGGCGGGGGTATTCATCCAGCGGGAGATCAGTGGGAGGTCTTGCTCTACGTGTACGGGGACGAGTTGGACGACGCCGACGGAGGTGGGGACCGGTCCCCAGTGGGCGACGCCGTCCAGTAGGTCGTCGCTGGGGTGGGTGTCTGGGTCTCCCGCGCCGGCGGTCCGCTCGCTGCGGCGGGGAGCGAGGAGTTCCTGGGGCAGGCGCAGCTCCAGGGTGTCCTCGCAGTTGCCTTGTCCCCGGGTGGCAGACGCGGTGTGGCTGTCATTCGGATTGGGGCCGGTGCCGATGCGGGGGTCGGAGTCGGGGTCAGGCACCGCACAGGTGCGGGTTCGGGCGCGGGAGAGGGGTACGGAATCGGCGGTGGCGCGAGCGTCGGCGGGAGGCACAGGGCGCTCCTCTCAGGAGTGGGAGACGGGCATGTTCCTCAGGAATGAAGGGGGTTGGCGATGGTGACGTAGACGGACTGGGTGTCGACCGGGCCGACGAGTTCGTCGAGGTCGTGCACACGGGTCAGGAGGTTGGCCTTGCAGCGCAGGACGGGTGAGTCGAGCAGATGGCCGGGGAGTGTGGTGCGCAGTCGGGAAGGACCGGAGGCCACGCCGTCGAGGAACCGGCGGAAGGCGGCGAGCAGGAGACGTTCGTCAGCCAGGTGCTGGGAGCCGAACGCGCCGATGAGGCCGAGGACGTTGTTGATCGCCAGGTAGTAGGCGAACCGCTCGTCGGTGACCTCGTCGGACACGAAGGTGTCGCTGTGGTCGCCGATTCCGGGGAGCCGGGCCTGGAGCTGCGGCCGTCGGGACTCACGGAAGTAGTAGCCCTGGTTGTCGCGGTAACGGCCGCCGGCGGGCCAACCGTCGTCGTCCAGCAGGACAAGGGTGTTCTGCTGGTGTGCCTCCAGTGCGATCCCCGCTTCGGCGTCGAGCCACAGCACCGGGCGGACAACTTGCTCGAGGTAGCGCAGGAACCACTCCGCGGCGACGGCTCCTCTGGGGCGGCCGGTGCGGGCGGCGAGGCGGGTGACGAGTACGGCCAGCCGGGACCGCCAGACCGTCCGGTCCGGATCCGGGTCCGGACCTGCTGCAGCGCCCGGCCCTCCTGCGACGGTGCTGGTCGGGGTCCACGGGCAGGGTGAGACGAGTCCGGCGATGCAGGACACGTCGTGTGTCGGGCTGAACGGGTTGTGCCGGATCACTACGTCGAGCCCTGGGACGGGAGTGCCGTCGGGTGCGTCGACGGCGAGCCACGCCGGGTCGCGGACGATGTCGAAGGCCGGGTGGGCCGCCTGCCACTGCTCGGCCAGGCCGCTGCGCAGGAGTCGGTGCACCTCGACACCGCGATGGAGTTCCTTGCGGAGGTTCTCACGACGGGAGTTGGTGATGCGCAGGCCGAGCGAGAGCTTGAGCATGGCGGGGGCGTTGGAGCGGTGGACGGTTCGTACGGAGGAGGTGGGGTGCCAGGGGTCGCCGTGGGGGCCGAGGTCCTGGAGCAGGCCGGTGTCGAACAGCGCGGCGACCTCGGGGCGGTGGCGGAGCTCACGGAGCTGCCAGGGGTGCAGGGGCAGGGCCGTGTGGCCGTCGGGGAGTGGCAGGTCGGGGCCGGCCAGCCGTCGGGCGAGGCGGGGTGCGGCGACCGGGCGGCCGCCTTCGGTCCAGGCCGAGTCGGTGGCGAGCAGGGAGGGGGCGACAGCGAGCCAGTGCAGGGGGAAGGAGCCGCGCAACTCCGGTGAGTACGTGGGCGCTTCTGCTTCGGAGAGGCCTTCGCGGCTTTTCGGGGCGGGGTGCAGGGGGTGTCCGAGGACGAGTGCTTGCTCGGCGGAGAGGAAGAGATCGGTGCCGTTGGTGGGGTGCATACGGCGGTCGCGGATGAAGGTGGCGGTGCGGCGGGCTGAGTCGGCGACGCGTGCGACGAGTTGGGCTGCGGAGGGGGCTTCTGTTGTCTGGGGCTTTCTGGGGTCTGTGGCCTCACTTGGCTCCCTGGACTCCGTGGGCTCCCTCGGAACGGACTCCCTCGACTCCTTCGACTCCCTCGCGAGCAGGGACGCGAGGGTGACCGAGTCGACAGGTGGGGACTGGTCGGGGGCTCCGGTGAGATAGGGGCGACCGAAGCGGTGCCAGCCTGTCGGGGACCAGTAGTGCACCGGGGCGAGGAGGGACGTGCCGCTGGCGGGGAGGGGGATATGCAGGGTGCCGTCGTCGGGGGCCGGGAGGTCGGCTTCGCGGGCCCAGCAGCGCAGCAGGTTCTCTACGGCGGCTGCGTCGGCCGCGGTGTTCGGGTCGGGGTGGTCCAGGGGGTCGGTGGGGGTGCCGCGCAGGAGCTCCCGTTGTGGTGGGCCACCTTGGGTGGGGGCGTGGTTCTGCCTGTGGGGGTGTGGGGAGGAGGGTGAGGCGTCGGAGGGGCCGTGTGCGTGGGTGGGGGTGTGACTGTTGGGGGTGGGGGTGGCGTTCAAGGCGCTGTTCCTCGGGGCGGGGTGGTTCTGGGGTGGGGAAGGGGACGGGTCAGGGTTGCCGGTGGGGGTGTGGCGGGCTCGGGTCGTGGTGACGGCTGGTTGGGGGAGGTGGGTGCTTCAGAGGAAAAAGGCTGGCGGCTGGATCACGGTGGTCGGCTGGACAGACAGGTCTTCCGCCTGCGGCTTGGGCTTTGGCGTCGGCCCCCGCTGGCGGATTCCAGACAGGGGGTTCGGCGGCGGGTGGCGTGTGGGCTGGGAGCGGGAGCAGCCGCTGGTCCGGTAGCGGGTCGGGCTGCTGGCCAAGCTGGTGGTGGGGCGGCTTCGCTTCTCTCGGGGCATGCCAACTGGGCTCTCGCACCGCTCTGAATCCAGTGCCGCACCGGCCCTCCCACTCCGGGTCCACCTTGGCCCGGCACCAACAGAAGCCATAGTTCCGAGAGCAGGTGCGGCACCTGCATGAAGTCCAGCTCCGGCTCCGAGCGCTACCTCCAGCCACGGCCTCGGCTCCACCTCCAGCTCTGGCCCTAGCCCCAGCTCTGCCCCTGGCCCCGGCCCCAGCCCCAGCCCCAGCCCCAGCCCCAGCCCCAGCCCCAGCAAGCTTCCGATCAGACCGATCCCGTGCCCTCTCCGCCATCCGCCCCACCCCCACCAAGTCCGCAGCCCCGCCCCTCCGTTACCCCGCCCGATCACCCATCGCCCCGGCCGCCACGCCGCCCATCACCCCCCGAAACCCTCCCCCGCACTCGCCCAACGCCCCCTGCCCTGTACTCACCAGCCACCGTCGCCACCGCATCGGTCAGTCGGTCAAGGACCGCGTTGGTCTGTTCGTCGGTGATGGTCAGTGGGGGAAGAAGGCGGACGACGTTCGTGTGGTGGCCGCCGAGGTCGACGATGAGGCCGCGGCGGAGGCACTCCCGTTGGATGGCGGCGGCGAGTTCGGGGGCGGCTGGGCGAGGGCGGGAGGTGGTGGCTGCTGTGCCGGAATCGGCGGTGTGGTTGGTCGAGGGGGCCGGGGTGCGTTCGGCGATGCCGTGGGCGGACGTCCGTCGGCCGGGCCAGTCCGCTCCGGCGGCGTCCAGAAGCCTCGCCTTGGCTGGGGCTTCGCCGTCGGGGTGGTTGGGGTCCGGCAAGGGGGTCCGGACGGCGCCCTCTGAGACGGGGGCGTGGTTCGGCGCCGGCGGGTTCTCCGACAAGTCGAAGAGTGCGGGTTCAGCATCGCATCCACCCCGCTCTCCGAAGCCCGGACCGATGTGTTCGATGTCTCCTGCCGGGTCCACCATCTCCAGGCCGATCATCAGGCCTCTCCCCCGCACATCGCCGATGACGGGGAACTCCCGGGCGAGTTGGCGGAGGTGGGTGAGCATGCGGGTGCCGAGGGTGGCTGCGCGTTCGGTGAGGGCGTTCTCGCGGACGTAGGCCATCGTGGCGGTGCCGGCGGCCATGGCGAGTTGGTTGCCGCGGAAAGGGCCTGCGGGGGTGTCCGGTTCTCCGGTGTCGAGGTCGTCGCGGTGGACGAGGACGGCGAGGGGCAGGCTGCCGCCGATGGCCTGGGAGAGGATCATGGCGTCGGGTGTGATGCCGCTGTGGTCCACCGCCCAGAAGGCACCAGTGCGGCCGACGCCCGTGTGGCTCTCGTCGACGATCAGGGGGATCGAGCGGTCGGCGGTGATCTGTCGCATGCGCCGTAGCCAAGAGTCCGGTGCGGGGAGGAATCCGCCCTCGTTCTGGACGGGTTCGAGGATCATCCCGGCGGGCTGGGGCGCCTCGGGCCGGGGGTCGTCGAGGAGGGACTCGGTCCAGCGGGCGGCGAGTTCGGCGCCGTACGGACCGCCGATGCCGAAGGGGCGGCGGTAGTCCTGCGGATAGGGCAGGCGGGTTGCCCGTGCGGAGGAGGAGGGTGCCTCCGATGCGGCGCGGGAGTAGGTTCCGTGGGCGTCGGTGAAGGCGAGGATGTCGGGGCGCCCGGTGGCGGTGCGGACGAGTCGGGAGGCGGCCTGCACCGCGTCGGTGGCGGTCGGTCCGCAGAACTGGACGCGGGCGCGGTCGGCGAGGCCGGGCGGCAGGGTGCGGAGCAGTTCGATGACGAAGGCTTCCTGGACGGGGGTGGGCAGGTCGGGGACGTCCAGGGGCGCTCCCGAGTCGAGGACCTCGCGGATCGCTTCCAGGACCACGGGGTGGTTGTGCCCGAGCGCCAGGGTGCCGGCGCCCGAGAGGCAGTCCAGGTAACGGCGGCCGTCGGCGCCCTCGATGGTCAGGCCGCGGGCGCGGACGGGCACGATCGGCAGAGCGCGGGCGTAGGTGCGCGCCGCCGACTCGCGCGCCGGTTGGCGCCGCGGGACGCTCCCCCGCGTGGCGCGCGGAACGGACGCCCCCTCAACGACACCACCCGGCACCGACGCCTCCCGCACGGCAGCGGAAGGAACCAGCGGCTCCTCAACGCCAACACCCCGAACCGACGACTCCCCCACAGCACCACCTGGAAGAGGCGGCTCCTCAACACCAGCACCCCGAACCGACGACTCCCCCACAACACCACCTGGAAGAGGCGGCTCCTGAACGCCGACACCCCTCACCGACAACCCCTGCGCGGCAGCGGACCGCACCGGTGGCTCCTCAGAAGCACCGTGCGGAACAGACGGCTCCGGCCCGGCAGTGCGTTCCGTGATGGTCTCCCCCGGCGCAGTCTCGGTCACGGCCACTGTTCTCCCGTTCTCGCGCTGTGCGGGGCGAGCGACGTTCCGGTGATCTCGCCCGCTCCGACATACGAAAGCCCGAGGATCTTTGCTCGACGTCCCGGCACATCGCGCCGCCGGTGTCTCGAAATCTCCGGGGACTGGGGCATGGGAGACCGGACCGTCCACGGACAGCGAGCCCCCCACCGCTACCAACCCCGGACCGCCGAACGGGTTACGGGTGGCGCCAAGATCCTTGAAAGGCGCGGTCCTTGGGGGCAGCGCCAAGCGGCCGCATGGCCTCGGTGACGGAACTGTTGCGGTTCCGTCGGCTCGCCCCCACAGCGGGTGCATAGTGTGTGATGCCGTCCCAACATGCCGCGAGAGCGGGCGAATCCGTGAAGATCAGCGGGAAACGGCTAGGGGTGGCGTCCAGTTCGTCCACTCCGGGGGGAGTCAGATCATGGGATCCGTACGGTTGTCGTCGACCGTCCGTGGGGGCAGGGGCGCGCGTCTGTCGGCCGCGGTAGCGCTCGCCGCGGCGCTTGCACTGACCGCCACCGCCTGCGGCTCGGGCGGTACCGACGCGAATGCGCAGGCCTCCGCGTCCTCGACGGGTGACGACAAGATCACGATCCCGGACGACATCAGGGACCGGCTGAAAGAGCACGGGATCGACGTCGACCAGTGGAAGAACGGCGCGTGGAAGAACTGGGACAGGGACGACTGGCTGCGCGAGGCCCAGGACTACATCAACCCGATCATCGAGGGCCTGTGGGACCCGGACCGGATGCGGGAGGCCGAGGATCCGGACCGGGGTGTCCGGGACAGCGACCTCTCCGGTGACCAGGGAGTGACCGACCCGGAGCCGGCGCCGGTGCGGGCGCGGCCCGTGTCGCCCACGTATCACGCCAACGCCCCCGAGGCGGGCAAGGTGTTCTTCGACTCCCCCGAGGGCACGATGGTCTGCTCGGCGACGGTCGTGGCGGATCCCGCCGCCCCGGGGCGCTCCAACCTGGTGTGGACGGCGGGGCATTGTGTGCACGCGGGGGCGAACGGCGGGTGGTACCGCAACATCGCGTTCGTGCCGTCGTACAACGACCGGGGCCTGTCCGCAGCCCAGTTGGAGAACGCGAGCCGTGCGGAGTCCGCTCCCTACGGGGTCTGGTGGGCGGACTGGGCGCAGACCTCGGAGCAGTGGATCGAGCAGGGCGGGCCGACCGGCGGGGCGGGGGCGCCGTACGACTTCGCGGTCATCCATGTGACGCCGGAGGAGGGCGGCGGCGGCAAGTCGCTGGAGGAGACGGTCGGTTCGGCGCTGCCGGTGAACTTCGCCGCGCCCGCGGTGCCGCGGGTGGCGAGCATCACGGCGACGGGTTATCCGGCGGCGGAGCCGTTCGACGGGCAGACGATGTACCGGTGCGCGGACCGGCCGGGGCGGTTGTCGCTCAGTGCGGCGGACCCGACGATGTACCGCATCGGCTGCACCATGACCGGCGGTTCGTCGGGGGGCGGCTGGGTCGCGACGGGGGCGGACGGCAAGCCGGCGCTGGTGTCCAACACGTCGATCGGTCCGGTGACGGCAGGCTGGCTGGCGGGGCCGCGGCTGGGCGAGGTGGCCGAGGGTGTGTACGACTCGGTGAGCGAGAAGTTCGCGGGGCAGTGACGGCGTACGACGACCGATGACCACGGACTATGAAGCCCATGCCGCTCGACGACCCACGCCGGCCCGGCAAAACCGGCTCCCCTGTGAGCCACGCCGACCCCGCAAAACCCGGCTCCCCTGCGATCCACGCCGGCACACCAAAAGCCCGGCGGTCCACGCCGACACACACGAGCCCGACTCCCCCGGCCACCCACGCAGACACACCTGAGCCCCACTCCCCCAGCCGTCCACACCGGCACGCCTGAGCCCGGCCCGGCTCCCGCGAAGACCCACCCAGCACACCGAAGCCCCGCCGCTCAGCGCCACACACCGGCACGCCGAAGCCCCGCTCCTCACAGGAGGAACGGGGCTTCACACGGAGCAGAGCCTGTCAGGCCACCGGTGCCGGCACGTACGGTGCCAGATCCGCCGCCAGTTCCTCGTGGACCCGCACCTTGAGGAGCGTGCCCTCCGCGGTGTGCTCCTCGGAGAGCACCTCGCCCTCGGTGTGGGCGCGGGCGACGAGACGGCCCTCGGTGTACGGCACGAGCGCCTCGATCTCGACCGAGGGACGCGGCAGCTCGTTGTCGATGAGCGCGAGCAGTTCCGCGATGCCCTGGCCGGTACGGGCCGAGACCGCGATGGCGCGCTTCTCGATCCGCATCAGCCGCTGGAGCGTCAGCGGGTCGGCCGCGTCCGCCTTGTTGATCACGACGATCTCCGGTACGTCGGTGGCGCCGACGTCCCTGATCACCTCGCGTACGGCGAGCAGCTGCTCCTCCGGGTTCGGGTGCGCGCCGTCCACCACGTGCAGGATCAGGTCGGAGTCGCCGACCTCCTCCATCGTGGAGCGGAACGCCTCGACCAGGTGGTGCGGCAGGTGCCGTACAAAACCGACCGTGTCGGCCAGGGTGTACTGGCGGCCGCCAGGGGTCTCGGCCCGGCGGACGGTGGGGTCCAGGGTCGCGAACAGGGCGTTCTCGACCAGGACGCCCGCGCCCGTGAGGCGGTTGAGCAGGGAGGACTTTCCGGCGTTGGTGTAGCCCGCGATGGCGACCGAGGGCACCTTGTTGCGCCGGCGCACCTGGCGCTGGATCTCGCGGCCGGTCTTCATCTCCGCGATCTCCCGGCGCATCTTCGCCATCTTCTCGCGGATCCGTCGCCGGTCCGTCTCGATCTTGGTCTCACCGGGGCCACGGGTGGCGAGGCCGCCGCCCTTGCCGCCGCCCATCTGACGGGACAGCGACTGACCCCAGCCGCGCAGCCTCGGCAGCATGTACTGCATCTGCGCGAGCGCGACCTGCGCCTTGCCCTCTCGGGACTTGGCGTGCTGGGCGAAGATGTCGAGGATCAGGGCCGTACGGTCGATGACCTTGACCTTGACGACGTCTTCGAGGGCGATGAGCTGGCCGGGGCTGAGCTCGCCGTCACAGATGACGGTGTCGGCGCCGGACTCCACGACGATGTCGCGCAACTCCAGGGCCTTGCCGGAACCGATGAAGGTGGCCGCGTCGGGCTTGTCGCGGCGCTGGATCACGCCGTCGAGCACGAGCGCGCCCGCGGTCTCCGCGAGGGCGGCCAGCTCCGCGAGGGAGTTGTCCGCGTCCTGCACGGTCCCCGTGGTCCAGACGCCGACGAGGACGACCCGCTCCAGGCGGAGCTGGCGGTACTCGACCTCGGTGACGTCCTCGAGCTCGGTGGAGAGGCCCACGACGCGGCGCAGGGCCGCGCGCTCGGAGCGGTCGAACTGGTCGCCGTCCCGCTCTCCGTCGATCTCGTGGCTCCAGGCGACGTCCTCTTCCATCAGGGCATCGGCCCGAAGACCTTCGGCGTAGGTGTGCGCGGTGCGCTGCGTGTCCTGGGAAGAAGATGAAGAGGAGGTCATTGGATCCTTACGTCGTTGGGGATGCTGTCCGGTCAACGTACGAGTACCCCGGGAGATTCCCGAGCCCCGTGCCGCGCCGACCTGAAGAGGATCGCACGGGACGGGGCGTCTCGTCATCGCCTTATTGCGCGGGCGCGACGGCCTTCCAGTCGGGGTGACCGGGCATCGGCGGGGTCTTCTCGGCGTAGAGCCAGTCGTGCAGGAAGCCGTCGAGGTCGCGTCCGGAGATCCGGGAGGCGAGGCGCACGAAGTCGGCCGTCGTGGCCGTGCCGTCGTGGTGGTCGCGCACCCAGGCGCGCTCCAGGTTGTCGAAGGCGTCGGTGCCGATCTCCTGGCGCAGGGCGTACAGGACGAGGGCCGCGCCGTCGTAGACGTTCGGGCGGAAGATCCCGATCTTCTGGCCGGGCTGGGGCGGCTTGGGGGCCGCGGGCGGTCCGCCGCCCGCGCGCCAGCGGTCGGAGGCGCCGTACGCCGCCTTCATGCGCGCCTGGAGGGTGCGGCCGGACTTCTCCTCGGCGTACAGGGCCTCGTACCAGGTGGCGTGCCCCTCATTGAGCCACAGGTCGGACCAGGTGGCGGGGGTGACGCTGTCGCCGAACCATTGGTGGGCGAGTTCGTGGACCATGATCGAGTCGACGTACCACTCGGGGTAGGCGGGCTCGGTGAACAGGTCCTTCTCGAAGAGGGAGAGGGTTTGGGTTTCCAACTCGAACCCGGTGTCGGCGGACGCCATGAGCACGCCGTACGTCTCGAAGGGGTACGGGCCGACCTTGCCCTCCATCCAGGCGATCTGGCCGGGGGTCTTCTTCAGCCACGGTTCGAGGACCGCGCGGTCCTTCGTCGGTACGACGTCCCGGACGGGCAGGCCGTGCGGTCCCGTGCGGCGCAGCACGGTGGAGCGGCCGATGGAGACCTGGGCGAGCTCGGTGGCCATCGGGTGCTGGGTGCGGTACGTCCAGGTGGTGGCCCGCGCGGAGCGGTCCACGTCCGTGGGCAGACCATTGGCGACTGCGGTGTAGCCGTTGGGGGCGGTCACCCTGATGGTGAACATCGCCTTGTCGGAGGGGTGGTCGTTGCACGGGAAGACCAGGTGGGCGGCGTCGGCCTGGTTCGCCATGGCGAGCCCGTCCGCGGTGCGCACCCAGCCGCCGTCCCGGTCCTCGGCGGAGACCGGGTCACTGGTGTGCCGGACGGTGATCCGCATCCAGCTCCCGGCGGGCAGCGGGTCCTCGGGTGTTACGACGAGGTCCTCGCCCGCGCTGCTGAACGAGGCGGGCGTCCCGTCGACCGTCACGGACTCGACGTCGCCGTGCGCGAAGTCGAGGTTCACGCGCTCCAGCTCGGTCGTCGTCCACGCGTCAATGGTGGTGACGGCCGCGAGCGGCTTGCTGTTGCTGCCGGGATAGGTGAAGGCCAGGTCGTACGACGCCACGTCGTACCCGGGATTGCCGAGGTACGGGAAGAGCCGGTCCCCGACGCCGAGCGGCGCGGCCGGAGCGCTCGCGGCGAGCAGGCAGACGGAGACGGCGGAGGCGAGCAGTGCGGCGGCCTTACGACGTCGAGAGCTTCCGGTACGGCGACGGAGGGCGCCGAGGCCGGGGCGGCAAGGGCGGGTGACGTCAGCGGGACGGTGACCGTGGGTGGGAGCGGCAGGGGCGCCGGGGAGGAGGCCGTCGGCGCGAGGGGTGAGCGGCATGGACCACCGCTACCAGCGCGCGCGTGCCCTGCGGCGACGGCGCGCGACCGGCCCACCCGAACGGGTAAGGCGGGTGCTCCTGCCGTGCCGGGCCGGGGCAGGGCGGGAGGGCGGCACGCGTGCGTGGAGTACCGGCAGCAGGCCGCCTCGGACCTGGCCTCAACCGGCACCAGGGGTCACGCCCCCGGCGTCTGTGCCCTGCTCACGTCGTACACCCCGGGGACGTTCCGCATGGCGCGCATCAGAGCGGGGAGGTGGGTCGCGTCCGGGAGTTGGAGGGTGTAGGTGTGGCGTACTCGCTGCTGGCTGGGGGGTTCCACGGTCGCCGAGACGATCTCCGCGCCCTCCAGGGCGATGGCCTCCGTGAGGTCCGCGAGGAGGTGCGGGCGGCCGAACGATTCCGCGAACAGCGTGACCCGGCACTCGGACGTGTCACCCCAGTGCACCCCGACCTCGGTCCGCCCCAGCCCCTTCATCCGGGCCACGGCGGCGCATCCGGTGCGGTGCACGGTGACCACTCCCCCGCGTACGGCGAAACCGGTGACCTCGTCGGGCGGCACGGGCGTACAGCAGCCGGCCAGCCGCACGGTCGCCCCCGGCTGGTCGACAAGGGCGTTGGCAGCGCCCGGGTAGTCCGATGAGGACGGCGACGAAACGGTCGAGAGGGCGGAGGCCGCCGAGTCGGACGCGGCGGCGGAGAGGGAGTCGGAGGCAGCCGCCGACTGCGCGTCCGAAGCCGGTGAGCGGCCGTACGCGTCGGTGTCGGCGTCGGCCGTGCCACGCCCCACAGCACCTTCGCCGACACGCCCCGCAGCATCGCCGTCGGCACCAGACCCGCTACGGCCCACCGCACCAGCCCCGCTGCGCCCCCCAGCCCCCGGCTCCCCGTCGAGAACGGTCCACGCCCCATCGGCGTCCACCCGACCCCCACGGCCGCCCGGCCGGGACCCGCCCCGGTCGGGCCGGAAGGCGCCCGTGTCGGGCCGTGGTGCCCCCGTGCGGGGCCGGAGGGCGTCCGTGACGGCCTGGGAGGCCTCCGCGACGATCCCGGGGTTCTCAGCCCCGCTCGCGGCGTCGGCCCGCGCGTCCTCCGGTGACGGCGACGGATGCGTCGTGAGCCAGCGCTGGATGGCGATCCGGGCCGCCGGGGTGTGGGCGTGCTCCAGCCACTCCCGGGAGGGCTCGGAGGCCGGGTCCTGGCCCATGAGGAGCTGGACGGTGTCGCCGTCCTTGAGGACCGTGCTCAGCGTCGCCAGACGGCCGTTCACGCGCGCGCCGAGGCAGGCGTGCGCGTCCTCGCCGTACTGCGCGTACGCCGCGTCCACACAGGTCGCCCCCTCGGGCAGGCCGAGCGTGCCGCCGTCGGGCCGGAAGACGGTGATCTCACGGTCCTGGGCGAGGTCCTCGCGCAGCGTGGACCAGAAGGTGTCGGTGTCGGGCGCGGCCTTCTGCCAGTCGAGGAGGCGGGAGAGCCAGCCGGGACGGGTGGGGTCGACCCGCTCGCCGTCGAGCGCGCTCTGCTCCTCCAAAGGACCGACGTACGGGTTGCCGAGCGCGACGACCCCGGCCTCGGCGACCTTGTGCATCTGGTGCGTGCGGATGAGGACTTCGACGACCTGGCCGTCGCCGCGGGCCACGGCGGTGTGCAGCGACTGGTAGAGGTTGAACTTCGGTACGGCGATGAAGTCCTTGAACTCCGAGACGACCGGCGTCAGACAGGTGTGCAGTTCGCCGAGGACGCCGTAGCAGTCCGCGTCCTCGCCGACCAGGACCAGCAGCCGGCCGAAGTCCGCGCCGCGCAGCCGGCCGCGCTTGCGGGCCACCCGGTGCACGGAGACGAAGTGCCGTGGCCGGATGACGACTTCGGCCTGGATGTCGGCCTCGCGCAGCACCCCGCGCACCTCGTCGGCGACCTCGGCGAGCGGGTCGTCCGCGCGGGAGGCGTTGTCGACGATCAGCTCCCGCGTGTGCTCGTACTCCTCGGGGTGCAGGATCGCGAAGACCAGGTCCTCCAGCTCGGTCTTGAGGGCCTGGACGCCGAGGCGTTCGGCGAGCGGGATGAGGAAGTCCCGGGTGATCTTGGCGATGCGTTCCTGTTTCTCGGGGCGCATCACGCCGAGGGTTCGCATGTTGTGCAGCCGGTCGGCGAGTTTGATCGACATCACGCGGACGTCGTTGCCGGTGGCGACGAGCATTTTGCGGAAGGTCTCGGGCTCGGCGGCGGCGCCGTAGTCGACCTTCTCCAGCTTGGTGACGCCGTCGACGAGGAAGCGGACCTCGGCGCCGAACTCCTCGCCTACCTGATCGAGCGTCACCTCGGTGTCCTCGACGGTGTCGTGGAGCAGAGAGGCCGTCAAGGTCGTGGTCTCGGCGCCGAGTTCGGCGAGGATGAGGGTCACGGCGAGCGGGTGGGTGATGTACGGCTCACCGCTCTTGCGCATCTGGCCGCGGTGCGAGGACTCGGCCAGGACCCAGGCTCGGCGCAGGGGTTCGAGGTCGGCGTCGGGGTGATGGGCGCGGTGGGCCTCGGCGACATGGCCGATCGCGTCGGGCAGCCGGTCGCGGGAGGCGGGGCCGAGCAGGGCGGCACGCCCCAGGCGGCGCAGGTCGATACGCGCACGCCAGCGCGCGGCGGGAGCGGCTGTCGCACCTGCGGTCGCGGGATTCGTGGCCTCCGCACTCATGGGCACCTCCGGCTGTGGACCGGCGGACGGGGTGCCCCATGGCGGACACGGCTCAGGGGATGGCATTCCCCCGTCCGGGCCGGTGCTTGATGCTACCGAGCCCATCACGCCCGGCTGACCGCCTCTCGGCGAGCGTGAAACGGATCACCCATTCGAGCGACGATTCGAAGGTTTACGTTTTCACGCCACCTGAACTGCGGGGTGCCGTGGTTTCGAACCGGGTGACGCTCCGGAGGCTGCGGTTCCACGCCTCCGAAAGCGTCTCGCTCATCATTCAATCGGTCAACGTACGGCGTTTTCAAGCCAGTCGGCGTCGATCTCGCCCTCGGCGACGATCACCGCGGGGCCGGTCATCTCGATCTCGCCGTCGGGCTGCTCGGTGATCACGAGGGTGCCGCCGGGCACGTCGACGGTGTACGTGACGGGGGCGCCGGTGACCGCCGGGTCGGTGCCGTCCCTGCGGGCGGTGGCCACGGCGACGGCGCACGCGCCCGTGCCGCACGAGCGGGTCTCGCCGGAGCCGCGCTCGTGCACGCGCAGGGCGACATGGCGGGGGCCGCGGTCGACGACGAACTCGACGTTGACGCCGTCCGGGTAGGCGGCGGCCGGGCTGAAGGGCGGCGGATCGTAGAGGGAGCCCGCGTGCGCGAGGTCGTCCACGAAGGCGACGGCGTGCGGGTTGCCCATGTTCACGTTCCGGGCGGGCCAGGTGCGGTCGCCGACGCTCACGGTGACGTCGCCCTCGGGGAGCCGGGCCTTGCCCATGCCGACGGTGACGTCGCCGGCCTTGTCGATGTGCACGGTCTTCACACCGCCGCGGGTCGCCACGGCGAGGTCGCCCTCGGTGGTGTGACCTGCGTGGACGAGGTAGCGGGCGAAGACCCTGACGCCGTTGCCGCACATCTCGGCGACCGAGCCGTCGCCGTTGCGGTAGTCCATGAACCACTCGGCCTCGTCGGCCAGGTGCTTCGCCTCGGGGTGTGACGCGGATCGCACGACGTGCAGGAGGCCGTCACCGCCGATGCCGGCCCGGCGGTCGCAGAGGGCCGCGACGGTCTCTCGGGGGAGGTCGAGGGTGTTCTCGGGGTCCGGGATGATCACGAAGTCGTTCTCGGTGCCGTGACCCTTGAGAAAGGGGATCCGCGTGCTCATGTATCGATCGTACGTGCAGGCCGGTGGGGGCTGGTCGCGCAGTTCCCCGCGCCCCTAAAAGACAGAAGACTTCTAGCGCAGCCTTGCCACACGCCACACGGCGAGAACGATCACCACTGCCACCAGCAGCACATATGCCAGTACGACCCGCCAGTCCGCGCGCCGGTCCGAACCCCTCTGCGGCAGACCCGGCCACGTGTAACCAACCCTGCGCGTCGCCATCATTCCCCAGCCCGCGGCACAGGAGCAGATCAGCAGGCCCAGCATCGCGATCACCGCTCCGCTGTCGCCGAAGTCGAAGGCCAGCGGGAAGGCGAACATCAGGGAGCCGACCGCGGCCAGGGAGACGATGGGGGCGAGCTGCCAGATGCGCAGGCGGCGCTGTGGGCGCAGTTCGACCTCGACCTCTTCCCCGCCCGCGAACATCTCCTCGGGGTCGGGGCCGTCGTCGGTCACACCGCCCGGCACCTCGTCCGGCCCGTCCGGGCTCAGACGGTCGCCGTCCTGCTCCGGTTCACCGCTGTCGGCGGTGAGGGGCTCAGTGCCTTGTGCGGTGTCGCGAGGGCCGGCCTCCATCGCCACGCGCCCTCCCAACTCGGACTCCACTTGGTCGATCGAAGCTCGATGATGGCACGGCGCCGGAGGCGGGGATGACGGCCGGAGCGTCCCGATGCCAGGACGTGATCAGGCTGTAACCGGTCGTTCGACCAACGCCAGTGCGAGCTGCGGAAGTTCCGTGAGATCCGCCGCGGCCCCACTCAACCAGTGCACCCGCGGATCGCGCCTGAACCACGAATCCTGACGGCGCGCGAAGCGTTTCGTGGACCGGACCGTCTCATTCCGCGCCTCCTCCAACGTGCACTCCCCGGCCAGGGCCGCGAGCACCTGCTGGTATCCGAGCGCACGCGAGGCGGTGACCCCGTCGCGCAGCCCCCGCGCCTCCAGTTCCCGCACCTCGTCGACGAGACCCGCCTCCCACATTCGGTCGACCCGGCGGGCGATGCGTTCGTCGAGTTCGGGGCGCGCCACGTCGACACCGATCTGGACGGTGTCGTAGACGGAGTCGTGGCCGGGGAGGTTGGCGGTGAAGGGCTTGCCGGTGATCTCGATCACCTCCAGGGCCCGGACGATACGACGGCCGTTGCTCGGCAGGATCGCCTGCGCGGCCCCGGGGTCGGCGGCGGCGAGACGGGCGTGCAGCGCGCCGGAGCCGCGCAGCTGGAGCTCCTCCTCCAGCCGGGCCCGGACCTCGGGGTCGGTGCCGGGGAACTCCAGGTTGTCGACGGCCCCGCGGACGTACAGCCCGGAGCCGCCGACCAGGACCGGCCAGCGGCCCTCGGCGAGCAGGGCGTCGATCCGGGCACGGGCGAGGCGCTGGTACTCGGCGACGGAGGCCGTGACCGTCACGTCCCAGATGTCGAGGAGGTGGTGCGGGACGCCGCCGCGCTCCTCGGCCGTCAGTTTCGCGGTGCCGATGTCCATCCCCCGGTAGAGCTGCATGGAGTCGGCGTTGACGACCTCGCCGCCCAGGCGCTGGGCGAGGAAGACGCCCAGATCGGACTTTCCGGCCGCGGTGGGACCGACGACGGCGATGACGCGGGGGGCGGGGGGTGCGCTGCTCACCGCCCCAGTCTCGCAAACGCCGGGGGTCGCACGGACGGACGTCCCGGATCACGCGGGAATCCCCTCACACGAGTAGCGTATGGAGTTGATATGGGCGTTTTCGCCACAGAAGCCCCGGCCGCCGAGGGCGCCCGCACGTAACAGCCCCCGCGTGGGAAGGTGGACGATGGGTCTCCTGGACAATTTGAAGGCCAAGCTCAACCCGGCCAAGGACAAGGTCTCCGGCCTCGCCCAGCAGCACGGGGACAAGATCCAGCACGGTCTGGACAAGGCAGCCAAGGTCGTCGACGAGAAGACCAAGGGCAAGTACAGCGACCGGATCCAGACGGGCACGGGCAAGGCCAAGGACGCCATGGACCGCCTCGCGCACAAGGACGGCACCGAGGGACACGGAGGCGCCGGCGGCGGCACCACACCGCCCGCCGCACCCCCGCCGATGTCCTGACCGACCGCACGGCACACCCACGGACGGCCGCGGAGCACGACGCTCCCGGCCGTCCACCGCGTTCCGGGCCGTTCACACAGTGCGCTACGGCGGTCAGGACCAGGTCGCGACCACGTACCCCACGCCGTACGGCGCGTCCTCGTACAGCAGCGTGCCCTCCAGGCGCGCGCCCTCCCCCGCACCCGCGAGGATCTGCCAGGGGGCCCGGCCCGAGGCCTTCAGTGCGTACGCCAGGTCCGCGTCCAGCCCTTTGAGGGCCGCCACGTCCGCCGCGCCCAGCGCACGCCCGACCGCCTCGTCGAAAGGAGCCGCGCGCTCGTCCAGGTAGCCGGGGGCCTTGAGTGTGCGGCAGGCGCTGGCGTCGCCCATCGCCAGCATCGCCACCCGCTCGGCCCGGGCGGCGAGATCCCTTCCGCTCTGGATACACCGCTCGGCCTCCAGCGGTTCCCCCACGCCGAGTCCCTCGATCGGGGCGTCGGACCAGCCGGTGCGTTCCAGCAGCCACGCGGCGACCGCCAGCGAGGGGGGCAACGGGCGCTCCGGCGCCGTATCGCCACCGTCCGGTCCGTGCCGTACTCCGAGCTGTACGTCGAGATCCACGCCGAAGCCGCGGAAGGAGCCCGGCGCGCCCCCGGGGTGCGGACCGCGCCCGGCCCGCTCGGCCGGCCCGACGACGACCAGCAGGTCGGGGCGGGCGGCGGCGAGCACGCCCAGCGCGTCCGTGCAGGCGGCACGCGCGGCGTCCAGCTCGGGCGCGGCACCCGCGGCGACGGCGGGCACGAGGAGGGGCGGGCAGGGGCAGACGGCGGCGGCGACCAGCATGATCGGGAGCCTACCGTCAGGGGTGGTTCGGGTCAGGAGCCCTTCGGTTCGGAGTCCGTGCTCCACACCAGCTCGGCCAGCCGGTACGTGGCGACGAACGTGCACACCATGCCCTTGATCCTGGTGTAGTAGGCGTCTCCGTCGCCGATCCGGAAGACCTCACGCCGCTGCTGGCGCAGCCCCTTGCGGGGAGGGTGGGTGCAGGCGATCTCGTAGAGACGGGCTCGGGCCCCGTCGCCGGTGTCCTCGAAGCGTGTCACCTCCTCGCAGGAGAAGTCGTCCACGCCCTCGTTGCCGTACTGGACGATCACCACCCAGTGCGCCATACCCGCCCCCTCGTCGACCCGCTCAGTGCGCCGCGCACCCCCCGGTGGCCGCCGGCAGCGGCTCCGGGACCCCGATCTTCGGCAGGCCCAGCATCACACCCGCCGGCTTCGCCGCCTCCGTCGCGTTCCGCTTCTCCCACGCGTCGCCCGCGCGCGTGCGGCGCACGTCGAGGACGGGGCCCTCGGCGAGGAGGTGGTGCGGGGCCGCGTACGTGATCTCGACCGTGACCACGTCACCCGGCCGTACGTCCTGCTCCGGCTTGGTGAAGTGGACCAGGCGGTTGTCGGGGGCGCGGCCGGAGAGGCGGTGGGTGGAGCCGTCCTTGCGGCCCTCGCCCTCGGCGACCATCAGATCGACCTTGCGGCCGACCTGCTTCTTGTTCTCGTCCCAGGAGATCTCCTCCTGAAGGGCGACGAGACGCTCGTAGCGCGCCTGGACGACCTCCTTGGGGATCTGCCCCTCCATGGTGGCCGCCGGGGTACCGGGGCGCTTGGAGTACTGGAAGGTGAAGGCGTTGGTGAAGCGGGCCTCGCGGACGACGTGCAGGGTCTGCTCGAAGTCCTCCTCGGTCTCGCCGGGGAAGCCCACGATGATGTCGGTCGAGATCGCGGCGTCCGGCATCGCGGCCCGCACCTTCTCGATGATCCCGAGGTAACGGTCCTGCCGGTACGAGCGGCGCATCGCCTTCAGGACGGTGTCCGAGCCGGACTGGAGGGGCATGTGCAGCTGTGGCATGACGTTCGGCGTCTCGGCCATCGCCGCGATCACGTCGTCCGTGAAGTCACGCGGGTGCGGGGAGGTGAAGCGGACCCGCTCCAGGCCCTCGATCGCGCCACACGCGCGCAGCAGCTTGCTGAACGCCTCGCGGTCGCCGATGTCGGAGCCGTACGCGTTGACGTTCTGTCCGAGCAGGGTGATCTCGGAGACGCCCTCGGCGACCAGGGCCTCGATCTCGGCGAGGATGTCGCCGGTACGGCGGTCCTTCTCCTTGCCGCGCAGGGCCGGGACGATGCAGAAGGTGCAGGTGTTGTTGCAGCCGACGGAGATCGACACCCAGGCCGCGTAGGCGCTCTCGCGGCGGGTCGGCAGGGTGGACGGGAACGCCTCAAGCGACTCGGCGATCTCGACCTGCGCCTCCTCCTGCACGCGCGCGCGTTCCAGCAGGACCGGCAGCTTGCCGATGTTGTGCGTGCCGAAGACGACGTCCACCCAGGGCGCCCGCTGGACGATGGTGTCGCGGTCCTTCTGGGCGAGGCAGCCGCCGACCGCGATCTGCATGCCGGGCCGCTTGGTCTTCATCGGGGCGAGGTGTCCGAGGTTGCCGTACAGCTTGTTGTCGGCGTTCTCCCGGACCGCGCAGGTGTTGAAGACGACGACGTCGGCGTCGCCGTTGGCCCCCTCCGGGGCCTTCTCGTAGCCGGCCTCTTCGAGCAGCCCGGACAAGCGCTCGGAATCGTGGACGTTCATCTGACATCCATAGGTACGGATTTCGTATGTTTTGGATGTCTGAACGTCCACGGCCGCGCTCCGGTCACTGCTGATGGTCATGGGTCAAGGGTAGGCGCTCCCCGCGGAGGTCAGGCCGCGAAGCCGAACCAGTGGACGTTGACGAAGTCGGCGGGCTGTCCGCTGGCGAAGGTCAGATATACGGTGTGGACGCCGGTGATCCTGCTGATGTTCGCCGGAATGGTCACCCAGTTCTGCCAGCCGCCGGTGTTGGCAACAGCGAAGCTGCCGACCGGCGTCGCCGTGGGGCTGTCCAGCGCGACCTGCACCAGACCGCTGACCCCGCTCGCGGCTCCGGAGGCCACGCGGGCGAGGAACTGGGTCGCCCCGCCGCTGCCGAAGTCGACGTTCGCGTAGCCGAGCCAGTCGCCGTTGGCGATGTAGCCCACGTCGTAGCCGCCGCCGGTGTCGCTGGTGGGCTCGGTGACGGTGCCGGACTGGCTGCTGTACGAGGCCGCCTGGATCGTGGAGTAGGCGCTGGTCCCGCCGGAGGGCGGGGTGGTCCCTCCGCCGCCGTGGACCGGGCTCAGCGTCACGGTCAGCAGGGAGGGGTCACCGGCGGTGACGAAGCCGGACTGGTCGGTGCCGCCGTCGGGGGTGACGTCGTCGTAGGGGAAGGCGTAGCCACGGCCTTCGGTGGAGGTGGCGTGCACGAGCCGGGCGTAGTGGTTGGTGGGGCTCGTCGTGTAGTAGGTGGCGGGGTTCTCGCCGTTCGGCTGGTCGGCGTCGGCGAGCAGGGTGCTGCGGTTGAGGGCCGCGCTGATGCGGGCGGTGAGGGCGCCCATGACGGCCGAGGAGACGTTGAAGGGGCCCGTGTTGCAGCTGAAGATGTCGGCGGCCGACGGCTTCGCGAAGGACCCGGCTCCGGGGAAGGTCAGCAGACCGCCGGAGACCGTGCCGGTCAGGGTGCCCCAGGACGCCTGGGTGTTGACGCGGAGCGGGGTGGAGGCGTACTTCGCCCAGACCTGGTCGACGTAGGAGGAGTAATAGCCGGAGAAGAGCGAGGAGTTGCGCACGATTCCGGCGTTGGGGCTGAGGGCCCGCAGGTTCTGGCCGCCGGAGGTGACGACCAGTTGCTCCCAGCCGCCTCCCTGCGCGCTGAGCCCGGCGCAGATCGTGTCGAGCCCGCCCGCCGGGAGCCCCGGGACGGTCTGGATGCCGCCCGAGTCGGTCGTGAGCTTCAGTCCGATCGGCAGGGACGCGAAGTCGACGGCGCTGATGTTGGCGTACAGGACCGAGCTGTTGAAGGTGAACTCGCAGAAACCCCACTGGATGCCGATGTTCGGGTCGGCGGAGTTGGTCACCGAGGGTTCGACGAGCGCGGGTCCGGGGTTGAGCCGGAACGTCAGCCTGCTGTCCAGGGAGAACCAGATCCGGCCGCCCGCCGTGCGCGGGATGGTGATCCGCCTGGCGCCCGCGCCCGAGGCGTTGAGCGGGATCGCGCAGTCCACCGCGAGCGGGGTGCCGTTCGAGGGCGGGGACGACGGGTAGTACGGCGTCCGGCCGTCCGCCTGGAGCAGATACCAGGCGTTGCCGTTGTCGAGCGCGAGTCCGGTGACGTACGCGTAGACCGTGCCGGATCCGGTGTTGTTCTGGAGGTCGACGCTGACGGTCGAGGCGGTGGCGGAGGCGCGGCCTGTCATACCGGCGAGGAGGGCGGGGGTGGCCACTCCGGCCAGGGAGGCTCTGAGAAGGGTTCGGCGGTTCAGCATGCGGTTCTCCTCAAGACGTGGGTCAGGACGCCGCGTTCATCAGGTCGAGCGCGCTCTGCTGGCGGGCCGCGTCCGTGGAGTCGAACGGCCCGTCCCAGTGGAGCCCGTACGCGTCCAGGGCGTTGCGGTCGTTGGCGTAGGCCGAGTTGGCCTGCCTGGCGATGTACGAGGTGTAAGGCCGGTCGGAGAGAAGGGAGTTGAAGGCGTTCAGCCCCCGGATGTAGGCGCCCTTGAAGGAGGGCCCGTCACCCCCGCAACCACCCGCCTCGCACGGCTCGCGCAGGATGCCGCCGGAGTTGAGCGAGGTGGAGGTGGTCGAGGCGTCGCCGATCTGACGGCCGGTGGTGAGCAGGGCCGTGTCTCCGGTGGCGCGGTACAACTCGGCCAGCCCGTTCAGCAGCACCCCTTGGTTGTACGACCACGCCGTGGACCCGTTGTTGCCACAAGTCGCCAGGTCTATGCCGTCGTTGACGAGATGGGAGCCGTTGATCATGCCGGTGCCCTTGAACCAGGACCACTCGGCATTGGCCCGGCCGAGGTAGAGCGTGTCGCCGGAGATCCGGTTGTGCAGGGCCGCGTTCAGTTGCAGGTAGAGGGAGTTGGCGATGGCGTTCTTGTACGTCCTCGCCGTGCTCCACCACACTCCGCCGCCGCAGGTGGAATCCCAGTACTGCGCCATGTGGTCGGCGTCGGCCCGGGCGGTGGCGAGGTAACGGGCGTCGCCGGTCAGGTCGTAGGCGGCGACCCAGGCGAGCCCCCACCACCCGGTGTCGTCGATGTAGTCGTTGCGGAACTGGCCGCCCTGGGCGCCCAGTTGGCGGTCGTAGGTGGTGGCGATGGCGTACCGGTAGCTGCCCATCCCGGTGACGCGGATGTTGTCGATGATCGCGGTCAGGGCGTTGGCGGAGTTCCACCAGCCGGTGGTGTCGAAGAGACCCGTCGAGGTGTTGTACGACTGCATCAGCGCGGTGGCCGCCGCCGTGGGCCGGCTCCAGGCGTTCCAGGTGGTCCGGGCCCACGCCGTGCAGGCGATCTCGGCGCGGTCGCCCGCCTTGCCGCAGGCGCGCAGGGCGCCGACGCCGTTGTTGCCCCAGTCGTCGACGTTGTACATCAGGGTCCGCCAACCCCGTTGCCCCGCGGGGATGGTGGTGTCGCCGAGCCTGCTGCCCGAGCTCCAGGTGCGGCCGCCGTCGAAGGAGCGGTCGAGCCAGACCTCGTCGGTGGGGCTGCCGTTGTCGATCGAGGCCCAGCCCATGGCGTCGGTGTCGTCGAAGTGCAGGGTGACGGTGCGGGAGTAGAGGGTGGCGGTGACGGGTTGGCGGTCGGTCGGGGAGAGGGCGGGGTCGCGGGCGTCGCAGTACTTGTTGCAGACGGTCGCCTCGGGGGCGGCGCTCGCGACACCGCCCGCCGTGACCGTACCGAGGAGGACAAGCGTCGTGATCAGGCCGACGGACTTCATGTCACCTACTCCGGGAAAGGGTCAGGGCGTCAGGTAGCAGCTCTTGAGCACACCGGGCAGCGGGTCCGTACCGAAGGCCGCCGTCGTACAACTGGCGCCCCCGGTAAAGGACTTGTAGAGGAACCGGCCGCGCGCTCCATAGGCGACGGTCCGCTGCCCGCTGAACGCACAGGTGCCGCCCTCGGCGGAGCAGGACGTGGCATAACCGGACGGCCCGCCGGTCGCCGTGTAGCAGGACTTCGACTCGCCGGGGATCGGGTCGCCGAACACGGCGTTGGTGCACGGGGTGTCGCCGCTGGCCGTGAGCGTGGTGAACGCCCCGTAGGCGCCGTAGGCCACCGGCTGGCCCGCGACGGCCGGGCAGGTGCCGGCCTCGGCGACGCAGAGGGTGTAGCCGGGCGGGGCACCGGCGCCCGCCACGTAGCATGACTTGGCGACGCCGTCGATGGGGTCGCCGAAGTGGGCGTTGGTGCAGGCGACCGAGCCGTTGGTCACCTGGTGGGCGAAGTTGCCGTTGCCGCCGTAGGCCACGTCACGGTTGTAGCCGGGGACGGAGCAGGTGCCGTTCTCGGAGGCGCACACGGTGTATCCGGGCGGGCCGCCCGCGTCGGCGACGTAGCAGGACTTGAGGATGTTCGCCGCCGGGTCGCCGCCGAAGGAGGCGCTGGTGCAGGGCGTGCCGCCGGTCACCGTCTTGTACGTGTACGTCCCGGCGCCGTACGCCACCGAGCGGGTCCCGCTGAAGGAGCAGGCGCCGCCCTCCCCGGCACACCGGGTGAACCCCGCCTTCAACTGGCCGCTCGCAGCGGGGTCGTTGGGCTCGGCCGGGTTGCCCAGGCCGGACGCGGTCACGGTGTAGCTGCCCGGGGCGACCCCGGTGAGGTAGACGTACGTGTCGTCCTGGCTCGCGCCGGTGATGCCGGTGGTGGGAGTGAAGGTGCCGTTGCTCCAGACCGTGGTGCCGTTCACGGCCACGGTGACGGTGCCGCCGGACTTGGGGATGCCGATCCGGCCGGTGGTGCCCGCCGGGCTGGTGAGCTGCGCCCAGTAGGTGCCGGCGTTGCGGTCGCGGGACCAGGAGGCGTCAACGGCCCCCTGGGGCATGGTGATGCGCCCCTGGGCGTTGGCCAGGTCGCCGGGGTGGGGGACGAAGCGGTAGGTGTTGGCGACGGACTCCGGGGCGATGCCCAGCACGTCGAAGGTGAGCGTCGAGGTGGGCGCGGTCGACCAGCCGTGGGCCAGGCTCATGAACGAACCGCCGTACGCCAGACCGCCGTCCGCCTTCACGCCCTCCCAGAAGGTGCTCTTGGTCCCGATGTCACTGTCGAGCATGTGGCCCCAGGTGCGGCGGATCTGGTCCAGGGCGGTGTAGTCGTCATTGGCCGCGAAGCGGGCGTTGAGCTCCATGCCGCCGGCGAACGGCGAGACGTTGCCGCCCCATTCGGGGGTGGTGGGGCCGTACGCGCCCCAGTTCTTCCCGAGCCCGGCCACGATGCTCTTCGCCTTGGCGGTGGAGTCGGTCAACCCGTACCAGACGGCTAGGGAGTTGCCGTCCTGCGGATACAGACCGCTGGTGGGGTTGTCCTTGTACATGCCCTTCGAGGCGTCCCACAGAAGGGAGTTGGCCGCGGTCCTGATGGCGGCCGCCTTGTTGATCCAGCTCGCGGCGAGCGCGCTGTCGCCTTCGGCCGCGGCCAGCGTCGCGCCGCCCTTGAGCGCGGCGAACAACAGCGCGTTGGCGGAGATGTTCTCGCCGCCCTGGCCGACCCGGGCCCAGTCCTGCGTACGCGTCACGTTGAGCAGGTTGTTGCCGTCGACCTTGCCCAGGATGAAGGCCATCCCGCGCTTGAAGTTCGTCCACTCGGAGTCCAGCCAAGCCCGGTCGCCCGAGTAGGTGTAGTACGTGGACGTGCCCAGCAGGGTCCAGGTGTGGTACGTGTCCGACCCGGTGAGGTTGAACACCGGTCCCGACCAAGGGATTTCACCCTCCGCCGACTGGGCGTCGTACATCGTGGAGAGCGCGTTGCGGGTGGCGGCGAGGCCGGCCGCGCCCGCGTAGGCGTACTGCGTGGGCACGGCGATGCCCAGGTCGCCCGGCCACACCGTACGGTCGCGCTTGGCACCGTCGACCAGGACGGAGTCGCCGACGCCGACGGTGGCGCTGCTGTCCCACGCCGAGGCGGGCGGGGGCCAGGCCCGGCCCTGGTTCGAGGCGATGGTGTTGAGCTGGACCGTGTAGGCACCGGCGTACCAGATGCGGTTGAGCAGGTCGTCGCTGGAGTGGAAGTAGTTGGGGTAGTCGGCGGGGTTCGCCTTCTCCGGATCCGCGGTGAAACCGAGACTCACGCCCTTCAGGTCCACCCAGCCCGACGTGTCGACGAAGACCGTCAAGTAGCGGAAGCCGCCGCGGAGTTGGGCGGTGGGCATGGTGTACGTGCCGTTCGCGGCGGCGGTGGTGTAGAGGGCGCCGTCCTCGCCGTCCCGGCCGCTGCTGCGGTCGCTGTTGGTGCCGACGTACAGGGACGACTCGCTGAAGGCCAGTCCGATCCGCTGGACGTTGTCGCTGGTGGAGCCGAAGGACAACGTTGCCACGCCGCCGACTTCCTTGCCGAAGTCGAGTGTGATCGCCGACTGCGAGCCGGAGATCCGGGTCGCCTGGCCGCTGAGGACGTTCTGCGGGTTGGCGACGCTGCCCGAAGTGGCGTACACGGCGGCCGGCTTGAGGGTGCGTGAGGTCGGCGCGTAGGCCAGGGGGTCGACTGCCGCCTGGGACACGGCGTTTGCAGTCGCCGACGCCGTGGTGGTCGCGGGAGGGGAGGCTTCGGCGGGCGGCGCGAGGGCCGTGGCCGTCATGGTGGCCGTGGCCAGGGCGAGGCCGAACAGGCGGCGCATGGGTACCTCCCGGAAGGAGCGCGGAGCACAGCGGGACACACGAGAGCGGTGTGAATCGATTCAACCCATGGAGACTGAACCGATGATGGGCGCCTGAAAACACGGGTGTCAAGCCGTCACACGCATCCCGAACTCCACAGAAACAAGCGAGTGTTGAGCCATTGACAGGGACTCGCCAAGCCGCTTCACTACCCGGAGGAAAGGTATGGACCAGTGCTCGATCCCCGGCCGCCCGACGGGACTGTCACATGCGCGCCCTCCTCCTGATCCTTGTCGCCGCGACCGTTGCACTGTTCCCGAATGCGACCCTCGCTGCGGCCGCAGCCGCCCCGGTGTGCGTCCTGTCCTGCGACACCCTCGACCCCTCGCTCGCCCGCCAGGAGACCTTCCCGGTGCCGGCCAAGGACCTCAACGGCCGCCGTGTCCAACTGCACGTCTCCGACGCCGACGACATGGCCTGGGCGAGCATCGACGGCGGCGTGACCGGCGACTCGGTGTGGCTGGACCGCTCGTGGGACGGCGGCGCGACCTGGGAGGGGCTGCTGGGCAGGGCGAGCATCCCCGGCACCTGGACCGGCACCAGGACGCTGATGTACAACCTCACCGACCCGCGCGCCCACCGCCGCGGGCTCGTCCGGGCCTGCGGCGACGCGGCCGCCGTCGGCTGCACGGCCTGGGCCCACCCCACCGTCTGCGACCGGCTCTGCGACGGAACCAGCGCCGGACAGGCGGCCGTTGACGACCAGCCGGTGCCCGCCACCACGATCCACGGCCGCACGGTCCGGCTCCACGTCGACCAGCGGAACTCCATGGCGTGGGCCTCCCTCGACAGCGGCGGCGCCGGCGACGAGATCTGGCTCGACCGCTCCTGGGACGCCGGCGCGACCTGGCCGGACGGCTCCTCGCTCGGCCGTACGGCGGTGCCGTCCGGGGCCACCACCACCCGTACCGCGATGTACGCGACCCGCGACCCGCGCGGCCTCCTCTACGGCGGTGCGGTCCGCGCCTGCGGCCGGGAGGCCGGGCACCAGGAGGGCGGTTGCACCGCCTGGGCCAGGCCCGCACCGACCCGGGCCCGCGCCGCGGCGGACACGCTGATGGCGTCGTACGACCCCTACGACGGCTGGTGGCGCGGCAGTTGGTGGAACTCCGCGGCCGCCCTCACCTCCCTCATCGACTTCGCCGGGGCCTCCGGCACCCACGACTACGACTGGGTGATCGCGCGCACCTTCGACCGGAACAGGGGGAACTTCCCGGCGGGGGTGCGCAGTTCGGACGCGATCGAGGGCCACTTCATCAGCCGGTCGATCGACGACTCGGGCTGGTGGGCCATCGCCTGGCTCCACGCGTACGACTACACCGGCGACGCCCGCTATCTCGACGAGGCGGTCACGATCGCCGACTACTTGCGGGGGTACTGGGATCCGGGCACCTGCGGCGGGGGCGTGTGGTGGGACCGCGAGCGGACGTACAAGAACGCCGTGACGAACGGCCAATACCTCTGGCTGACCACGGCACTTCACCAGCGTCTGCCCGGTGACACCGTATGGCTCCAGCGGGCGAGGACCGCCGCCGACTGGTACCGGTCCAGCGGGATGATCAACGCGGCGGGGCTGGTGAACGACGGGCTGACCTCCGCCTGCGCCAACAACCGCGGCACGGTGTGGAGTTACAACCAGGGACTGGCCATCGGCGGGTTCACCGAACTGTGGCGGGCGACCGGGGACGCCTCGCTGCTCGCCACCGCACGCACCCTCGCCGACGCCGCCGTCGGCGACTCGGCGCTGACCGTGAACGGCGTGCTCACCGAGTCCTGCGACATCGGCTCCGCCTCCTGCGACGACAACCAGAAGCAGTTCAAGGGCATCTTCATGCGCCACTTCGCCGACCTCGCGAAGGCCACCGGCTCGGCCGCATACGCGAGTTACGTCCAGAACCAGGCGGACACCCTGTGGGCGCGGGACCGCACCGCCCTCAACACCCGCGGCCAACGCTGGGCGGGCACATCCCCCAACCAGACCGACTGGCGTACCCAGTCCAGCGCCCTCGAAGCGCTGACGGCGGCCATGGGCTGAGAGTTGCGATGCGGGCCCCCGTGACCGCCCGGCGAAAGCTCCCCTCGAACGCCGGGCGGCCCGGTGGCCCCCGTCATGAGGAAACCCCGGCGCGCGGGGGTGGTACAGCCTGTTGCCGAAACCCCGTACGAGCCCCGACAGTGGTCGGACAAAGCCGGACAGGGGTGGTGGCGGTCGCCATCAGCCCATATGCCGCCCAGGGGGACGGATGCCGATGGGGGACGACGGGCGGCCTCGACACCACGAGGAGTCCGATCCGGCGACGATCGACTCGGTGTCCGACTTCGCGCACCGGCTGACCCAGGCCCGATTACGGGCGGGCCTCACCGTCCGCGAGGTGGCCCACGCCGTACGGATCGCGCCCAGCACGGCGGGCGACTACTTCTCCGGGCGCCATCTGCCTCCGGTACGGGCCGCGAAGCTGCTCACCGACATCCTCCTCGCGTGCGGTGTGAGCGACCCGGGCGTCCTCGGGCAGTGGCACGAGGCGCTCGTACGGCTGCGTATCGCGCCGGGACGCCCGGCGGCCGGGGCCCCTGTCCCGTACCGGGGGCTGCGGGCCTTCGAGGAGGAGCACGCGGAGTGGTTCTTCGGCCGGGAGGCGCTGACGGCCACGCTGGTGGAGCGGCTGCGCGCGCCGGCCGCGGCCGGGGGCGGGCTGCTGGCCGTGGTCGGCCCGTCGGGCTCCGGCAAGTCCTCCCTGCTGCGCGCCGGACTGGTCCCGGCGGTGCGGGGCGGCGCGCTGGAGGACGCGAGCGGTACGGCGGCGGGCCCGCGCCGGGTCGTCCTGATGACCCCGGGACGGCACCCGACGGACGAGCTGACTCCGCTGCTGGAGGGATCACCGCTCGTGGTGGTGGACCAGTTCGAGGCGCTCTTCACCGCCTGTCCTGACCCCGCCGAACGCGCCCGCTTCGTGGCGGCCCTCTGTGACCCGGGTGCCGGGCTCGTCGTCATCGGACTGCGCGCCGACTTCTACGCCCAGGCCCTCCAACTCCCGCCCCTCGCCCGTGCCTTGCAGAACGAGCAGCTGGTGGTGGGGCCGCTCACCCGGGACGAGATGCGCGAGGCGATCGTCGGTCCGGCTCGCAGGGCGCGGTTGGAGGTCGAGAGCGGGCTGGTGGAACTGCTGCTGCGCGACCTGACACCGCGCTCCGTGGCGGGAGACGCCGACCAGGACAGCACCGAGGACAGCACCACCGCCGCCCACGACCCCGGCGCCCTCCCCCTCCTCTCCCACGCCCTCCTCGCCACCTGGCAGGGCGCACCGCGCGGCCGACTCACCGTCGCCGCGTACCACGACAGCGGCGGCATCCGGGACGCCGTCGCCCGCACCGCGGAGACGGTGTTCGCCGAACTCTCCGGCAACCAGCGGGACATCGCCCGGCTGATCTTCCTGCGGCTGGTGCACGTCTCCGACCACGCCCTCAACACCAGACGCCGGGTCTCCCTCGACGAACTGCTCGACCCGGACGCGCCCCAAGCCGGCGAGTACACCGCCGTGTTGGCCGCCTACGTCGAGCAGCGGCTGGTCACCGTCGACAGCGAGTCGGTCGAGATCTCGCACGAGTCGCTGCTCACCGCGTGGCCTCGATTACGGGAGTGGATCGGCGCGGACCGGGCCGGACTGCGGATCCACCGGCGGTTGACCGAGGCCGCCCGGCACTGGAAGGAGGCGCAGCACGACCCCGGGCTGCTGCTGCGCGGCACGGCGCTCGCCGTGACCGGCGAATGGGCGGCCGACGCCGCGCACACCGACGCGGTCAACGCCGACGAACGCGCCTTCCTGGACGCCTCCTTGAGCCACCGGGACCAGGAGCGCAGGGCCGCCCGCAACCGCACCCGGCGGCTGTACCAGCTGCTCGCCCTGACGGTGGTGCTCCTCTTCGTCGCCTCCGGCCTCTACGGCTACGCCCGCCACCAGCGCGGTCTCGCCGAGGACGCCCGTGCGCAGGCGGAGTCGCGGCAGATGGCGGCGGAGGCGGTCCGGATCGGCCGGCACGACCCCTCGGTCAGCGCGCAGCTCGCCCTCGCGGCGTACCGGACGGCACGGACCCAGGAGGCCCGGGCGGGTCTGATGGACTCCTCGGCCGCGCCCTCCGCGATCCGGCTGACCGGCTTCACGGGGCTGGTCCAGGCGATGGCCTTCGACAAGGCGCGTACTCTGCTGGCGGCGGGCTCCTCGGACGGCACGGTGCGGCTGTGGAGCACCAAGGACGCGGCCCGGCCCGCCGCCCTGAGCAGGTTGCGCGTCTCGGCCGAACTGGCCGTGTTCGCGGTCGCGTTGAGCCCGGACGGCCGCACCCTCGTGGCGGGCGGCGGCCAGGGGCTGCTGCGTCGCTGGGACCTCGCGGACCCCCGGCATCCGCGCCCGCTGCCCGATCTGCCGGGCACGCCGGAGGCCACGGTGTACGCGCTGGCGTTCGCTCCCGACGGCCGGGGGCTGGCCGCGGCGGGCGCGGACCGCACGGTACGGCTGTGGCCGGACGCCCGCGCGACGGCTGCCGCCGGCGAACCTGTCGTCCTGCGGGGCGGCGACGACTACCAGCAGGCGGTGGCGTTCAGCCCGGACGGCACACTGATCGCGGCCGCGAGCCACGACGGCCGAGCCCGCCTGTGGCGCACACCGGGCACCGGAGACACGGCCGGCACCGGGGGCACGGCCGGCGGCGCAGACACGGCCAGCACCGGAGGCACGGCCAGCGGCGCAGACACGGCCAGCACCGGGAGCACGACCGGCAGCGCAGACACGGCCAGCACCGGGAGCACGACCGGCAGCGCAGACACGGCCAGCACCGGAGGCACGACCGGCGACGCAGACACGGCCGAGCCCACGACCGCCCGCGCCGCCCACAACACGGCCGACCCCACCACCCCCCTCGCCACCCTCCCCGCCTTCGAAGGCCCCGCCCTCGGCATCGCCTTCAGCCCCGACGGCCGTGTGCTCGCCGTCTGCAGTCAGGACCGTTCCACGCGTCTGTGGGACGTCTCGGCGCCCTCCCGGCCCCGCGCCGCGCCCTCCCCCGAGGGCGAGGCGGACAGCTGGGTCAACGCCGTGGCGTTCAGTCCGGACGGCGCGGCGCTCGCGATCGGCGGCAGCGACGACGCCGTACGCCTGTGGGACCGCGCGGCAGGCTACGTCTCGGCGACCCTGCCGCACCCGGGCGCGGTGACGTCCGTGGCGTGGCTCGACGCGCGGACGCTGGTGACCGGGTGCTCGGACGGCGTCCTCCGGCTGTGGTCGCTTCCCTCCCCCGTGCTGACCTCGGCGCAGGGCGTCAACGCGCTCGCCTACAGCCCCGACAGCCGCCTCCTCGCCGTCGGCACACTGGACCTGCGACTGTGGGACCTCGCCCGGCACGAACCCGTCGGCACACCGTGGAGTCCGGGCGGCGACACCTTCGTCCAGTCGGTGACGTTCGCGCCGAAGGGCCGGATCCTCGCCGTCGGCTACAGCGACGGCCTGGTGCGCCTGTTCGCGTACTCCACGAAAGGCGAACTGACGGCCCGGGGCGAGCCGTTCCGGGCGGCCCGCACCGGCACGGTCGAGTCCATGACCTTCGACCGCACCGGCAAGGTGCTGGCCACCGGCGCCGACGACAGCACGGTCCGGCTGTGGGACACCGCCCACCCGGACGAGGTGCATGCCCTGCGTACGCTCACCGGCGCGACGGACGCGGTCCTGTCCGTGGCCTTCACCCCGGACGGACGGCACCTCGCGGCGGGCAGCATCGACCGCGCCGTACGCCTGTGGGCGCTGTCCGCGCAGTCCGCCGATCCGCTGGTGACGCTGCACGGTCCGACCGGCTATGTGTGGTCGGTGGCGTTCAGCCCCGACGGCCGGACCCTGGCCGCGGGCAGCGCCGACCGCACGGTCCGGCTGTGGGACGTCACCGCCCCGCGCCGCCCGGTACGCGTGGGACCGGACCTGACCGGCTTCACCAGTTACGTCTACTCCGTCGCCTTCAGCCCGGACGGCCGGACGCTGGCGGCCGGCAGCACCGACTCGACGGTGTGGCTCTACGACGTCTCCGACTCCCGCGCGCCCGACCTGAACGCCGTTCTCACCGCCGCCACCGGCCATGTCTACGCGGTCGCCTTCAGCCCCGACGGGACCACGCTGGCCGCGGGCGGCGAGGACCACACCGTCCGGCTGTGGGACACCGACGTGGACGCCATCGCCCGGCACCTGTGCAGCACCCGCGGCGACCCGCTGACCCCGTCGGAGTGGCGCCGCTTCCTCCCGGCGGTCCCGGAGGTGTCGACCTGCCGGTGACTTCAGAGGGTGAGCAGTTCCTCGTGGAAGCCGCCGAACTCCCGTTCCCGGTCCACCAGATGGATCTCCAGGATCCAGTGGCAGACCCGCCCGGCCTTGTCGGTGCGGCGCAGCGGGGTGTCGTTGGCGGCCGTGATGTACGACTCCACGTCCGCGCCCTCGATCCACTCGTGCGGGAACTCCCCCACGAGGTGGCCGGCGTGCCAGCCGCCGAACTCCCAGCCGGCCTCCGCGGCCAGCCGCCCGACCTCGGCGTACAGCCGGGCGCCCGTCATCGAGGGATCGCTCTCGAAGAAGCGGCGCCCCGCGGCGAAGATCCTCGGCAGGTCGTCCCGCAGCCGGTGCTTGACGGGGTCGTCGCCGAGTACGAAGGTCCGCCCGAAGTCGGCCTCGTACTCCTCGAAGATCGGCCCGAAGTCGGCGAACACGATGTCGTCGGCGCCGATGACCCGGTCCGGCGGGTTCTCCTTGTACGGCAGGAGGGTGTTCGGGCCGGAGCGCACGATCCGCTTGTGCCAGTGCCGGGTGGTGCCGAACAGCTCGTTGGCGAGGTCCCGGATCCGGTCGCTGACCGCCCGCTCGCCCTCCCCCGGCGCGACGAGAGCGCGCTCGCCGATCTCGTCGAAGAGCCGCTCGGCCTTGGCCTGCGCGTCCAGGAGCCGCGCCGCGCGTGTGGGTTCGTCGTCGTCCGTCATGGGGCGAACGTAAGGACCGGGATCATCGTCGGCAAACGGATTTCACCGGATCCATCAGGGACATGCCACGGGTCTAGAGTACGCGGAAACGCGGAGGCGCCCATGGCCGAGAACATGGCCGAGAACACCGCGCCGAGGCGCCTCGACCGGCGCCGGGAGCGGACCAGGAACGCCCTGGTGTACGCGGCCCAGCGGCTGCTCGCCGAGCGGCGGACCGAGGTCGCGATCCAGGAGATCACCGACCTCGCCGATGTCGGGGTCGGCTCCTTCTACAACCACTTCGACAGCAAGGAGGCCCTCTTCCGCACCGCCGCGGAGGAGGCCCTGGAGTGGTGGGGCACGCTCATGGACCGGCTCACCGCGGACCTCGACGACCCCGCGGTCGCCTTCGCCCAGAGCCTGCGCCTGACCGGCCGACTGCACCGCCGCCACCCCCGCCTGAGCCGGGTACTGCTCTCCGTCGGCCCCGAACTGGCCCGCTCCGAGCGGGGTCTCGCACCGCGCGCCCACCGGGACATCCGGGCCGCGGCCACGGCGGGACGCTTCCGGGTGGACGACCCGGACCTCGCGCTGGCGATGACCGCGGGTGCCGTCCTGGCGCTGGGCGCGCTCGTGCACGCCCAGCCGGACCGCGACGACGCCAGCTCCGCGGACCAGGTCGCCCTCGGCCTGCTCCGGCAGTTCGGCGTCCCGGAGGCCGAGGCGTTACGCATCTGCTCGCTGGAGCTGCCCGACCTCGCGCGGCTCGACCCGATCGACGGTCCCTACGGATGACGTGAATCACGTGCGGGCCCACATCAGGGGCTTTGCATGACCATGCGTCGTGATGCATAATCTTCCTATGTCCAAGGTCCTCACGTCCCTGCCCGCCGGCGAGCGCGTCGGCATCGCCTTCTCCGGCGGTCTCGACACCTCCGTCGCTGTCGCGTGGATGCGCGACAAGGGCGCCATCCCGTGCACCTACACCGCGAACATCGGCCAGTACGACGAGCCCGACATCGACTCGGTGCCCGGCCGCGCGAAGACCTACGGTGCCGAGATCGCGCGCCTGGTCGACTGCCGTGCCGCGCTGGTCGAGGAGGGCCTGGCCGCGCTCACCTGCGGCGCGTTCCACATCCGCTCCGGCGGGCGGGCGTACTTCAACACCACCCCGCTGGGCCGCGCGGTCACCGGCACGCTCCTGGTGCGGGCGATGCTGGAGGACAACGTCCAGATCTGGGGCGACGGCTCGACCTTCAAGGGCAACGACATCGAGCGGTTCTACCGCTACGGCCTGCTCGCCAACCCCAACCTGCGGATCTACAAGCCGTGGCTGGACGCGCACTTCGTGACCGAGCTGGGCGGCCGCAAGGAGATGTCGGAGTGGCTCGTCGCCCACGACCTCCCCTACCGGGACTCGACGGAGAAGGCGTACTCCACCGACGCCAACATCTGGGGCGCCACCCACGAGGCCAAGACCCTGGAGCACCTCAACACCGGCGTCGAGACCGTCGACCCGATCATGGGCGTCAAGTTCTGGGACCCGTCGGTCGAGATCGCCCCCGAGGACGTGACGATCGGCTTCGACCAGGGCCGCCCGGTGACGATCAACGGCAAGGAGTTCGGCTCCGCCGTCGACCTCGTCATGGAGGCCAACGCGATCGGCGGCCGGCACGGCCTCGGCATGTCCGACCAGATCGAGAACCGCATCATCGAGGCGAAGAGCCGCGGCATCTACGAGGCGCCGGGCATGGCCCTGCTCTTCGCGGCCTACGAGCGTCTCGTCAACGCGATCCACAACGAGGACACCGTCGCCCAGTACCACAACGAGGGCCGGCGCCTCGGCCGTCTGATGTACGAGGGCCGCTGGCTGGACCCGCAGGCGCTGATGATCCGGGAGTCGCTCCAGCGCTGGGTCGGCGCCGCGATCACCGGCGAGGTCACCCTGCGGCTGCGGCGCGGCGAGGACTACTCCCTCCTCGACACCACGGGCCCGGCGTTCTCGTACCACCCGGACAAGCTCTCCATGGAGCGGACCGTCGACTCGGCGTTCGGCCCGGTCGACCGGATCGGCCAGCTCACCATGCGCAACCTCGACATCGCCGACTCGCGCGCCAAGCTGGAGCAGTACGTCGGCCTCGGCCTGATCGGCACCGGCAGCCCCACCATCGGCGCCTCCCAGGCGGCCGCGACGGGCCTCATCGGCACCATGCCGGAGCTCCCCGAGGGCGGCGCCGAGGCCATCGCCTCCCGCGGCGAGGCCCCGGAGGACGAGGCGCTCCTGGACCGCGCCGCGATGGAGTTCGGCACGGACTGACGGAGTACCGCACGAGAAAGGCCGGTCCCGGCGACGGGGCCGGCCTTTCGGCTCCCGGCGACTGAACCCACCAAAGGGGCGCGGGGAACTGCGCGACCGGCCCCCACCGGCCCGCAGCCAACGACGCGCCCCCGTCAGCCCGCACCCACCCGCCCCTCCCGAGACCGCATCAACGGCTGAATCCGCGTCCCAAAGTTCTCGATCCCCTCCAGGAAGTCGTCGAAGACCAGCATGATCCCCTTGGTCCCCTCGACCCCGGCGATCTCGTCGAGCATCCGAGCCACACTCTCGTACGACCCCACAAGCGTCCCCATGTTGAAGTTCACGGCGCCTTCCGGCAGGACGATCGTGCGCGCCGTGGACGAGTCGTCGGCGGTCGCGTCACTCGCCGACTCCCCCGCCATGTAGGCCAGCGCCGCGAGGTCTGCGTTGTCGTGGTAGTCCTGCCACTTGGCCCGCGCGGCCTCGTCGGTCTCGTCGGCGATGACCATGAACAGCGACAGCGCCCCCACGTCCCGCCCGCTCTCCCGCACCGCCCCCCGCAGGGTCTCCGTGGCCTGAGTGAACGCGAGCGGGGTGTTCACCCCGCTTCCCAGGATGAAGTTGTAGTCGGCGTGCTCGGCGGCGAACCGCATACCGGTGCCGCTCTGCCCCGCGGCGACGATGTCGATGTGCCCGTCCGCCGGGCGCGGCGAGAGCACGCAGTCGTCCATCTCGTAGAACTCGCCCTTGAAGTTGCTGACACCCTCGCTCCACAGCTCCTTCATGACCGTCACGTACTCCACGGCACGCGCGTAACGGTTGCCGAAGTGCTCGTCGCCGGGCCAGACGCCCATCTGTGTGTACTCGCCGGGCGCCCAGCCGGTGACGATGTTGACGCCGAAGCGCCCGGGGGCGATGGAGTCGACGGTGACCGCCATGCGCGCGACGATCGCGGGCGGCAGGGCGAGGATCGGGGTGGAGGCGTACAGCCTGATCCGCTCGGTCACCGCGGCGAGGCCCGCCATCAGCGTGAACGACTCCAGGCAGTGGTCCCAGAACTCCGTCTCGCCGCCGAAGCCCTTCAGCTTGATCATGGAGAGGGCGAAGTCGAGTCCATGCTCCTCGGCCTTCTGCACGACGGCCTTGTTCAGCTCGAAACTCGGCAGATATTGAGGAGAGCTCTTGGAGATGAGCCAGCCGTTGTTGCCGATGGGGATGAAGACACCTATGTCCATGCGAGCGCACTACCCTGACTGGCCCTCCACAACTCTCCTTGATCCACGCCCTGTTGGCCGATGCAGGTGGCCGCGGGAATACATGAACGATAAGTTCCCGGCATGAACGCGCGCCTCGCTCTGCTGCACACGGTGCCTCCGGGGGTCCCGGAGAGCGAGGTGTTCCGGCTGGCGCTCGGCCACGCGGTGGGCGAGCTGGGCGCGCTCGGCGGGACCATCCACCTGCGCGGTCCGATGTCCGCGCTGCGTCTCGTCTCCTCCGTCGGACTGCCGCCCGCCCTCACCCGCGCCTGGGAGATCGTCGACCAGGAGGGGCCGCTCGCGCCGGCCCGCGCGCTCCAGCAGGGCGGCGGGGTCTGGGTGCCGGTCGACCCGGACGAGACGGACCTGACCGCGGTCGGCACCGGCCTGGTCTCCCTGCCCATGTTCAGCGGCCGGCGCAGCGTCGGCGCGCTGACCGTGCTGGCCGGCGACGCGGGCGAGCCCACGCCCGGGCACTGGGACTTCCTCCAGGACGTGCTCGCCTGGACCGAGGAACGCGTCGCCAAGGCCCCGCCGCCGTCCGGCCCCGCCCAGACGGACCTGGGCGGCGAGCGGCTGCGGCAGGCCCTGAAGGAGGTGCAGGTCGGCTCCTGGGACTGGGACATCCGGGGCGGCGACCTCATCTGGGACGAGGCCGCGCTGGAGCTGTACGGCACCCGCCCCGCCGACTTCACCGGCAAGATCGACAACTGGATGCGGATCGTCCACCCCGACGACCTGGCCCCGACCCTCGCGGCGGCCCAGCGGGCCATCCTCGACCACGGCGTCTACGAGGCCGAGTACCGCGTACGGCGCCTGGACGGTACCTGGGGCTGGACCCAGGCCCGCGGCCGGGCGACCTACGACGAGCGCGGCGAGGCGCTCAGGATGATCGGGGTCGGCTGGGAGAGCAACGAGTCGCGTACCGCCCGGGACGCCCTCAGCCGGGCCCTGCGGCACATGAGCGACGGCTTCCTCGCGGTGGACGACGAGTGGCGGATCACCTTCGCCAACCTGGAGGCCGAGCGGGTCCTCGGCTACTCCGAGGAGGAGCTGTTCGGCCTGCTGCTGTGGGACCTGTCCGCCGCCCGGCAGCTGCCCGGCCTGAAGGAGCAGTGCCTGGCGGCCGCGGCCGAGGACCGGCCCGCCGGGTTCGACGTACAGCTGCCGGACTCCGGGGAGCGCTTCCACGTACGGCTGGTGCCGGGGCCCGACGGGCGCACGCTCTACTTCCAGGACGTCACCGAGAAGCGGCGGCTCGCGGAGGAGCGGCGGGCCGCCGAACGGGCCGCGGCCGAGCGGGCGGTACGGATCGCGGAGCTGACCGCGGAGCTCGCCAAGGCGACCACCTCGCAGGACGTGGTGGACGCGGTCGCCCGCAAGGTGCTGCCGCCGTTCGCCGCCGCGGGCCTGATGATCCAGGTCGTCGAGGACGACCGGCTGCACCACGTGGGGTCCGTCGGCTACCCGGACGACTTCCTCGCCCTCGTCGAGAAGCGCCCCACCTCCGTCGACGACCCGGCCTGGGACCCCACGGACGCCGAGACACCGGTCTTCCTGTCCTCGCCGCGGGAGTTCACCGCGCGCTACCCGGACCTCGCCGAGCTGCCCGAGCGCTCCGGCAAGCAGGCCTGGGCGTTCCTGCCGCTGACGGCCTCCGGGCACACCTTCGGCGTGTGCGTCCTCTCCTTCGACCGGCCGCGCGTGCTCAACGACGAGGAGCGCGCACTGCTCAGCACCATCAGCGGCCTCGTCGCCCAGTCCTTGGAGCGGGCCCGGCTCTACGACGCCGAGCTGACCCGGTCCCGGGAACTCCAGCGCAGTCTGCTCCCGCAGGCGCTGCCCGAACTGCCCGCGTGCACGGCGGCCGCGCGCTATCTGCCGGCCGGGCAGGGCGCGGACGTGGGCGGCGACTGGTACGACATCATCCCGCTGTCCGGCGGACAGGTGGCGCTCGTGGTCGGAGACGTCATGGGGCACGGGCTGCCGGAGGCGGCCACCATGGGGCGGCTGCGCACCGCCGTGCACACCCTGGCCGACCTGGAGCTGCCGCCGGACGAGATCATGGGGCACCTCAACGACATCGTGAGCGGCATGGGCGAGGCGTCGTACGCGACCTGTCTGTACGCGCTGTACGACCCGACGACCGGGGTCTGCACCCTGTCCCGGGCCGGGCATCCGCCGCCGGCGCTGGTGCGGCCCGACGGTTCGGTCCACTTCCCGGAGCCGGACGCCGACCCGCCGCTGGGCGCGGCCAAACCGCCGTTCGAGACGGTCGAGTTGGAGGTGCCCGAGGGCAGTCTGCTCGTGCTGTACACGGACGGGCTGGTCGAGTCGGCGAAGCGGGAGATCGACGAGGGGATGGGGGAGCTGGCGCGGCTGCTGGGGGCGGCGCACGCGGACGGGACGGCCGTAGACCTTGAACGGCTGTGCGACCGGCTGACGGCCGGACTGCTGCCGACGGACCAGCAGGCGGCGGACGACGCGGCGTTCCTGGTGGCACGGCTGCACGCGCTCCCGGCGGACCGGATGGCGTCCTGGCCACTTGCCGACGACCCCCGGGCGGCCGGCCAGGCCCGCCGGCACGTCCGCGACCAGTTGTCGGCGTGGGACCTGGACGACCTGGCCCCCACGACGGAACTCCTCGTCAGCGAGCTGGTCGGCAACGTCGTCCGGCACGCCCGCGGCCCGATCCGTCTACGCCTCCTCCACACCTCGACCCTGATCTGCGAGGTCTACGACGGCAGCCAGACGATGCCCCGCATCCGCCGGGCGTCCGAGACGGACGAAGGCGGCCGCGGTCTCCAGCTCATCGCAGCCCTCACCACCTCCTGGGGCGCCCGCTTCACCCCCAAGGGCAAATGCATCTGGACAGAACAGCCCCTCCCCCTCCCGGGCCACCCCGCCCCGGAACCCACCCCACCCCCACTGAACCTGGCGGACTTCGACGAGGACTGGGAGTCGTTGCTCTGACACTCCCGCTGCTCCGTTCGGCCCAGCAGCACAGGCCGTACGGCGGGCGCGTCCCTACGGTCGCCCCATGGGTATACGCATCGCATACGCCGGAGCGCTGACAGCCCTCCTGGCCGTCGGCCCGCTCGCCGGCGTCGCACACGCTCGCGCCGACCTGGACTGCTCGGACTTCACCTATCAGGAGGACGCGCAGGCGGTGTACGACCGCGACACCTCCGACCCGAACCGGCTGGACGAAGACCAGGGGCCGGACGACGGGATCGCCTGTGAAGTGCTGCCGCGCAGAAGTGCCGCCGCCCTACCGCTGGCCACGGCCGTTCCGACGCTCGGTGTCCAGGGCGGGCTAGGGGGCAGTACCGGACCCGCCGACTTCGAGCGCGCGGCGGGCGTGGCCCTGGTCGTCGCCGGGGGCGGTCTCGTCGTCGCGTACGGCGTGCGGCGGCACCGGCTCAGGGGTCGATGAGGCCCGCCCGGATGGCGTAGCGGGTCAGCTCCAGGCGGTCTTTCATGCCCAGTTTGTGGAGGAGGTTGGCGCGGTGGCGTTCCACCGTCTTCGCGCTGATGAAGAGCAGTTCGCCGATCTCCTTCGTGGTGTGGCCCTCCGCGACCAGCTTGAGGATCTCCTCCTCGCGCTCGGTGACGGCCCGCGTGGGCAGGTCGTCACCGCGGTGGAGCCGGTCCAGGTAGGAGCGGACCAGCGCCCGCTCCGCCCCCGGGTACACGAACGGCTCGTCCCGTACGGCCGCCCGGCACGCCTCGACCAGATCCCGGTCGGCGACGGACTTGAGGACGTACCCGCTGGCCCCCGCCTTGAGCGCCTCGAAGAAGTACTGCTCGTTGTCGTACATCGTCAGGATCAGGATGTGCAGCCCGGGCAACCGCCGCGACAGCTCCCGCGCCGCCTGCAACCCGGTCATCCGGGGCATCGCCACGTCCAGGACGGCGAGGTCGACCTCAGACGCCCGCGCCATCTCGACGGCTTCCGCCCCGTCCCCGGCCTCCGCGACCACCGTGAGATCCGGCTCGCTCTCCAGGATCAGCCGCACCCCTCGTCGTACCAGAGTGTGATCATCGGCGAGCAGCACCCGCGTGGTCATCAACCCACCCCCACCGGTATCCGCAACCGCACATCCGTCCCCCGCCCGGGCCCCGCCCCCACCGAGAACGCCGCCCCTATCAGCAGCGCCCGCTCCCGCATGCCCTGTATCCCCGCCCCCTCCGCGGCCCCGCCCAGCCCCGAGCCGTTGTCCCGCACGAGCAGCTCCACGCCTCCGTCGACGGGCCGGAGCCGCACCTCCGCGTGGTCCGCCGCCGAGTGCCGTGCCGTGTTGGTGAGACCCTCCTGGGCGACCCGGTAGACGACCAGTTCCGACTCCTCGGTCAGCCGGGGCAGATCGCCGCCGACGTGATGGCGCACGGTCAGCCCGTGCGTGGTGAACTCCGTCGCGAGCGAGCGCAGCGCGCTCGGCAGCCCCAGCTCCTCCAGCACCCCGGGCCGCAGCCGGCGCGCGATCCGCCGGATCTCGTCGAGCCCCGCGCGCGTGGCCTCCTGCGCCTGCCCGACCTCCTCGCGCAGCTCTCCCGGCGCCCGGTCGGCGACCCGCTTCAGCTGCAACAGGACGGCCGTCAGCGTCTGCCCCACCTCGTCGTGCAACTCCCGCGCGATCCGGTGCCGTTCCCGCTCCTGCGCGGAGAGCGCACGGGCCGCGCCGGTCGCCCGCTCCGCCTCCAGCCGGTCCAGCATGGTGTTGTACGTCGTGATCAGCTCGGCCGTCTCGGCGGGACCGGAGACGGGGGCACGCACCCCGGGCCGCAGCAGGTCCACCGCGGCCATGGCCCCGCCCAGCCGCTTCAGCGGCGCGAGCCCGACCCGCAGCACGACCGCGTTGGCGGCCAGCAGCAACGCGAGCCCCCCGACGACGACCAGGGCCTCGTGCGGCAGCACCGGCGTCGACACGGTCACCGGCCCCAGCAGCAGCGCGGCGGCGACGACCAGCCCGAGGGCGTTGAGCGAGAAGATCCGCCAGAACAACGACACGGTCCGGCTCCCGCTCCTCTCGCACGACGTCTCCCCGGCCACCCTCTTCGGCCCCGGTCGCTCGCGTATATCCGTCACGACACCCATATCGCCACCGTACGGGGTACTGAAAGCATGCGATCGCGATCATCTGCGACCGGACGAGAAGCTTGCCGAAAAGGGGAAGAAACGTGTCTGCTCCGCGCCTGAGGGCGACGCCGCTGCCGGGAATCGGGGTCCAGTACGACCTCATCACCCGGGAGGACCGCCATCTGTCCGTGGTGGCGCACCGCGACGGTGCCCGCACGGTGAGCGTCTACCGGGCGGACGACCCCGACTCCTGCGCCCAGTCGCTGCGGCTGACCGGCTCCGAGGCGGGCGCCCTGATCGACGCGCTCAAGCCCTCCCACCACAGCGCGAGCCTGCTCTACACCTCCGACCTGGGCCTCGTCGCCGAACGCATCGAGGTGGCCGCGGGCTCCCGCTGGAACGGCCGGGTCCTCGGTGACACCCGGATGCGCACGGACACCGGCGCCTCGGTGGTGGCCGCGCTGCGGCGGGCCGAGGCGATCCCCTCCCCGGCACCGGACTTCCGGCTGGCGGGCGGTGACATCCTCATCGTCGTCGGCACCCGCGAGGGCGTCGACGCCGCCGCCGCGATCCTCGGGCGGGAGTGACAGGGTGCACTCCTCCGCGGTTCTGCTGATCGAGTTCGGTTCGATCATCCTGGGTCTGGGGCTTCTCGGCCGGTTCGCCGCCCGTTTCCGCCTCTCGCCCATCCCGCTCTACCTGCTGGCCGGCCTCGCGTTCGGCGAGGGCGGTCTGCTGCCGCTCGGCGCGAGCGAGGAGTTCGTCTCCATAGGCGCCGAGATCGGCGTGATCCTCCTGCTGCTGATGCTGGGCCTGGAGTACTCCGCCGGTGACCTGGTCACCAACCTCAAGGCGCACTACCCGTCCGGCCTGGTCGACGGCGCGCTCAACGCGCTGCCGGGCGCGGCGGCCGCGCTGCTGCTCGGCTGGGGGCCGGTGGCCGCCGTCGTCCTCGCGGGCGTCACCTGGATCTCCTCCTCCGGCGTCATCGCGAAGGTCCTCGGGGACCTCGGCCGGGTGGGCAACCGTGAGACCCCGGTCATCCTCAGCGTCCTGGTCCTGGAGGACCTGGCGATGGCGGTGTACCTGCCGATCGTGACGGCGCTGGTGGCGGGCGCCGGGCTCATGGCGGGAAGTGTCACGCTGGCGATCGCGCTGGGCGCGGCGGGGCTTGTGTTGTTCATCGCGGTTCGTTACGGACGGCTGATCTCGCGGTTCGTGTCGAGTGACGATCCGGAGAAGCTGCTGCTCGTGGTGTTGGGCCTGACGATCCTGGTCGCGGGGGTGGCACAGGAGCTTCAGGTGTCTGCCGCGGTCGGGGCGTTCCTGGTGGGGATCGCGCTGTCCGGGGACGTGGCGGAGGGGGCGCACACCCTCCTCAGCCCGCTGCGTGACCTCTTCGCCGCTGTCTTCTTCGTCTTCTTCGGGCTGCACACGGATCCGGCGAGCATTCCGCCGGTGCTGTTGCCCGCGCTGGCCTTGGCGGTCGTGACGGCCGGTACGAAGATCGCCACGGGGTACTGGGCGGCTCGGCGGGCCGGGATATCGGAGAAGGGGAGGTGGCGGACGGGGGGTGCGTTGGTGGCTCGGGGGGAGTTCTCGATCGTGATCGCGGGGCTGGCGGTTACGGCGGGGATCGAGCCGTCGTTGGGGCCGCTGGCCACGGCGTACGTCTTGATCCTGGTCATCGTCGGGCCGCTCACCGCGCGGTATACGGAGCCGGTGGCCATGCGGTTCGTGAAGCGGCGGGAGGTTTCGTCGTCGCCGGTTGCGGAGGCTCGGGCGTCTGTGCGGGGGGAATGACGGCCGTTGTCGGGTGCGGGTCCGGTGGGGGCTGGTCGCGCAGTTCCCCGCGCCCCTAAAAGGCAGGTGGGTTAGTTCCAACCCTGCCTTCGCAGTACCGCCGCCACATCCGGGGCCTCGTAGTGGTCCCCCTTCAGGACCTTGCCGTCCGCCCTCCGGCTGACCTCGCCGTCGGGGCCCAGCTTGGTCATGTTGCTGCGGTGGATCTCCGCGATCACCTCGTCCAGGTCGATGCCGTGGACGAGGGCGGTGCCGTACGCGACGTAGACGACGTCGGCGAGTTCGTGGGCGAGGCGGTCCAGGGGGCCGTCGACCGCGACCTCGGCGACCTCGGCCGCCTCCTCCGCCAGCAACCGGCCGCGCTGGGCGGCGAGTTCGGGCGACACCTCGGTGGGTGTGGTGCGGGCGTCCAGTCCGAAGGCGAGATGAAAGGCGCGGACGAGATCGACGGGTGAGGCGGTCATACGGCGACTCTAGCGACCACGTTCCCGCACGCCGGAACTCCCTGTCCCCACCCGGACTCCCCCACCCCGCTCCGGACTCCCCGAGCCGACTCCGGACTCCCGGACCGCACCCCGGACTCCCCGACCGCACCCGGAGATCCGACGACCATCTGAGGCCCGGCCATGAGCCGCAGGCCACTGAAAGTCCCGGGCGCGGGCCGCCGAAGCCCTGGGCCGCCCCAGAAGCCCAAAAGCCCGACCTCACCGAGCCGCGGGGCCACCTCACATCCCGACCCGACCTCACCATGCCGCGAGGCCGTCGCGCATCCCGACCCGACCTCACCAAGCCGCGAGGCCATCTCGTATCCCAGCCTGGCCTCGCCAAACCGCAGGGCCCCCTCGCATCCCGACCCGACCTCACCAAGCCGCGAGGCCGTCGCGCATCCCGACCCGACCCGCCAAGCCGCGGGACCGCCTCGTATCCCAGCCTGGCCTCGCCAAGCCGCGGAGCCACCTCGCGTCCCGGCTCGACCTCGCCGAGCCGCGGGGCCACCTCACATCCCAGCCTGGCCTCGCCAAACCGCAGGGCCATCTCGCATCCCGACCCGACCTTGCCAAACCGCAGGGCCGCCTAACATCCCGACCCGACCTCGCCGAGCCCGGCACCCGCCCGCCACACCGGCCCGCACCCGCCTCCGGCCGCCACGCCTTCGACACCCCAGCCCCTGACCCTCCCCCCGTCCTGGTCAGCACCCGCCTCAGGCCGCTACCCCTTCGACATCCCGGCCCTGAACCCCCCGTCCTGGTCAGCACCCCGCAGGGCCTGGCAGGATCGCCCGCATGTCCAAGTCGTTCCCCCGCATCGGCCGCCGCCACGCGCTCCGGGCCGCGGCCGCCGGGCTCGTGGCCCTCGGCCTGCTGCTGTGGTGGCTGCTGCCCCTCGGCGAGGATCCCCCGAGCGGCACGATCACCATCAGTACGGGAACCAAGGCCGGCGTCTACCAGCGGTACGGCGAGCTCCTGCGGGACGCGCTCCGCGAGGACATGCCCGACCTGACGGTGGACCTCCAGACCAGCGCGGGCTCGCAGGAGAACGTCAAGCGCGTGGCCACGGGCGGGACCGACTTCGCGATCGCCGCCGCGGACGCCGTCGAGACGTACGAGCAGCGCGGCGGGACCGGCGCGGACAAGCTGCGCGGGGTCGCCCGCCTCTACGACGACTACGTGCAGATCGTCGTCCCGGCGGACTCGGACATCCGCTCCGTGGCGGACCTCAAGGGCAAGCGGGTCTCCATCGGCCCCGTCAACTCCGGCGTACGGCTGATAGCGGAGCGTGTCCTCAGGGCCGCCGGCCTCGATCCGGCCAAGGACATCGTGCCGCGCGCGGAGGGCATCGACACCGGACCCCGGCTGCTCGGACACGGACTGGACGCGTTCTTCTGGTCGGGCGGCCTGCCGACGGACGGGCTGAGCCTGCTCGCCGAACGGTCCACCTTCCGGTTCGTGCCGATCCCCGCCTCCCTCGTGGCGAAGCTGCACGCGGACGGCACGGCGAGCCGCTACTACCGCGCGACCAACATGCCGGCCTCGGCCTATCCGACCGTCCAGAACGGCAAGGCGGTGGCCACGATGGCGGTCTCCAACCTCCTGGTGACCCGCGAGGACATGGACCCCCGGCTCACCGAGTGGCTCACCCGTACGGTCATCAAGAGCCGCGACGTCATCGGCCGCCACGTCCACTCCGCCCAGCTGGTCGACGTCCGCACGGCGATCTACACCGACCCCCTGCCCCTCCACACCGGCGCCCGCCGCTACTACCGCTCGGTCAAGCCGTAACGGAACCGCCGGAGCCTCTCGGGCACGCCGTCACATCCTCTCGTCGGCACCCGATTGCCGGCACCCGACTTGGCGGCACTCGACGCCCCGCACCCACCCAGTCCGCGACGCCCCCACCCACGGCACCCCTCACCCCGTCGGCCGGCTCCTCGGTACCGCCACCGTCACCTTCAGTCCGTGCGGTTCGTGGTGGTCGTACGAGATCGTGCCGCCGCCCGCCGCGAGGAGCGCGCGGGAGATGGACAGGCCGAGGCCGGAGCCCTTGACGTTCTGGTGCCGGCCGCTGCGCCAGAAGCGGTCGCCGACGCGGGCGAGTTCCTCGTCGCTGAGGCCGGGGCCCAGGTCGGTGACCACGACCGTGGAGGTGTCGCCGTCGGCGGCCACCGTGACCTCCACGGTGCCGTCCTCGGGCGTGAACTTCACCGCGTTGTCGATCACCGCGTCCAGCGCGCTGGAGAGGGTGACCGGGTCGGCCCAGGCGGTGGTCGGCGGACAACTCCCCACCAGCCGTACCCCCTTGGCCTCCGCGGTCGGCGCCCAGGCCGCGACCCGCTCCGCGGTGAGCTCTCCGATGTCGGTGGTCCTCAGATGCGCCTCGGTGTGCTCGGCCAGCGCGAGGTCGAGCAGGTCGTCGAGGACCTGGGCCAGCCGCTTGCCCTCGGCCTGCACGGAGGCGATCTCCTTGTTGCCCTCCGGGAGTTCGAAGGCGAGCAACTCGATGCGCAGCAGCAGCGCGGCGAGCGGGTTGCGCAACTGGTGCGAGGCGTCGGCCACGAAGGCGCGCTGCTGCTCCAACACGTCCTCGACGTTGTCCGCCATCTCGTTGAACGACCGCGCCAGGCGCCGGAGTTCGGGCGGCCCGCCGGCGGCGGCCACGCGGGACTTGAGCCGTCCGGTGGCGATGTCGTGGGTGGTGGCGTCGAGGACCCGTACGGGTCTGAGGACCCAGCCGGTCAGCCGCAGCGCGGCGCCGACGGCCAGCAGCATGGCGGCGAGTTCGCCCACGAAGACGACCACCCAGTCGTGCAGGATCCGCGAACGCATGGGCTCGGTGGGCGAGTCGGTGACGACCACCGCGACGACGTCGCCGTCCCGGATCACCGGCGAGGCGACCACCAGACGGCCGCGCTGCCAGGGCCACACCTGCTTGGGGTCCTGGCTGCGCCGGCTGAGCAGCGCCTCCTCGAACGCGTCACGCACCTCGCCCTCCGGGGGGAGGAACCACGGGCTCGGTGCCGTGGCCATGGGTACGTCACCGTCGTAGAAGACACCGACACGAATGCCGTAGACCTTGTAGTAGCTGGTGAGTTCACTCTCCAGTGTCTCCAGCCGCTCGTCCGAGTCGTCGGTGACGAACTGGGCGAGCGCCGCGAAGTGGGCCGTGTCGTCGATCCGGTCGACGACCACCTTCTGCTGCTGGGCGGAGGCCACACCGATGGCCAGCGGGATCCCGAGGGCCAGCAGCACGGCCGCCATCAGCACGATCAGCAGCGGCAACAGACGTGTACGCACGACCCCGCCTACACCCGCCCCGCCGGTCCACGCCGGAGCCCGGCCACCTGGGCCGCCTCCCCGCTCACGCCGTCGGCGCGACGAGCCGGTAGCCCACGCCCCGGACCGTCTCGATCAGGGCCGGCATCCGGAGTTTCGCGCGGAGCGAGGCCACGTGGACCTCCAGGGTGCGGCCGGTGCCCTCCCAGCTGGTGCGCCAGACCTCGCTGATGATCTGCTCGCGCCGGAAGACCACCCCGGGCCGCTGCGCGAGCAGGGCGAGCAGGTCGAACTCCTTGCGGGTCAGCTGAACGGCCGTACCGTCCACGGTGACCTGACGGGTCGGCAGCTCGATGCGCACACCGCCGAGCACCAGCGCGCTGTCCCCGCCGTCCGGCACGTCCTCGTGCGCGGTGCGCCGACTGACGGCGTGGATCCGGGCGAGCAGCTCCCCGGTGTCGTACGGCTTGACCACGTAGTCGTCGGCCCCGAGGTTGAGCCCGTGGATGCGCGAGCGCACGTCGGAGCGGGCGGTGACCATGATCACCGGCGTGCTGGTGCGCTTGCGGATCTTGCCGCACACCTCGTAGCCGTCCTGGTCGGGCAGGCCGAGGTCCAGCAGCACGACCCCGAAGCCGTTGCCCTCCGGGACGAGCGCCTGGAGCGCCTCCTCGCCGCTGCGGGCGTGCGTGACGTCGAAACCGTGCCGGGCGAGCACCGCGGACAGGGCCGCGGCCACGTGGTTGTCGTCCTCGACGAGGAGAAGTCTCACCCGGGCCCCCTTCGGATCGTCGGACGTCTCATCCGTGCAGTCACGCCGATGGAGGAGGACGACGTCAAGCAGCTTCCGGTTGCGCCGCGGTTCCGTTACCCGGCCGATATGCGCACTGGTCGCAACTGCTACAACACGTGTCCGATTGCTATCGGATCGTGATGCTCAGATTCCCCTCAGATGTAATGACGCAGGTCGCACGGTGTCACTAAGGTCCTCCGAAACCGAGGAGGACGGAGCCCGATAGCGATGACCGAAGTATCGGTGACCAAGGAAGACATGGTCGCGGCCGACGAGCTGGTCGTCCTGAAGAGCGTCAACAAGCACTTCGGCGCGTTGCACGTACTCCAGGACATCGACCTGACGATCGCCCGCGGCGAGGTCGTCGTGGTCATCGGACCCTCCGGGTCCGGGAAGTCCACCCTGTGCCGCACCATCAACCGTCTGGAGACGATCGACAACGGTTCGATCACCATCGACGGCAAGCCGCTGCCCGCCGAGGGCAAGGAGCTGGCCCGGCTGCGCGCCGACGTGGGCATGGTCTTCCAGTCCTTCAACCTCTTCGCGCACAAGACCGTGCTCGAGAACGTGATGCTGGGTCAGATCAAGGTCCGCAAGGCCGACAAGGCCAAGGCCGAGGAGAAGGCGCGCGCCCTGCTCGACCGGGTCGGCGTCGCCACCCAGGCGGACAAGTACCCCGCCCAGCTCTCCGGCGGCCAGCAGCAGCGGGTCGCGATCGCGCGGGCGCTGGCCATGGACCCGAAGGTCATGCTCTTCGACGAGCCCACGTCGGCGCTCGACCCCGAGATGATCAACGAGGTGCTGGAGGTCATGCAGCAGCTCGCCCGTGATGGAATGACCATGATCGTCGTCACACACGAAATGGGCTTCGCACGATCGGCCGCAAACCGCGTGGTGTTCATGGCGGACGGCCGGATCGTCGAACAGGCTGCGCCAGAGCAGTTCTTCAGCAATCCGCGCAGCGATCGTGCCAAGGACTTCCTGTCGAAGATCCTGCACCACTGACGATCTCCCGGGAGCGCCGGGTGTGCTCCCGCACGGCTCGCGTCTGTTCACCACACAAAGGATGTTCACCATGAAGCTCCGCAAGGTCACCGCCGCCTCGGCCGCCGTCCTCGCCCTCGCCCTGTCCGCGACCGCCTGCGGCGGCGACAGCAAGGACGACGCGAGCTCGAGCTCCAGCGGCGGCGGTGGCGGCACCATCAAGGTCGGTATCAAGTTCGACCAGCCCGGTCTCGGCCTGAAGGAGCCCAACGGTTCCTTCGCCGGCTTCGACGTGGACGTGGCGACCTACGTGGCCAAGCAGCTCGGCTACGAGCCGAACCAGATCGAGTTCGTCGAGACCAAGTCCGCCGACCGTGAGAACGCGCTGGCCCGTGGCGACGTCAAGTTCATCGCGGCCACCTACTCGATCAACGACGAGCGCAAGAAGAAGGTCGACTTCGCCGGCCCCTACCTGCTCGCCCACCAGGACCTGCTGGTGAAGTCGGACTCCGACATCAAGGAGGGCACCGACCTCAACGGCAAGAACCTCTGCTCGGTGACCGGCTCCACCTCGGCGCAGAACGTCAAGAACGACATCGCCCCGAAGGCCAACCTCAAGGAGTACGGCGGCTACTCGGAGTGCATCGCCGCCCTCCAGAGCGGTGTCGTGGACGCGGTCACCACCGACGACTCGATCCTCGCGGGCTTCGCCTCGCAGTCGCAGTACAAGGGCAAGTTCAAGCTCGCCGGCCTCAAGCTGAGCAACGAGAACTACGGCATCGGCGTCAAGAAGGGCGACACGGCGACGGTCGACAAGATCAACGCCGCCCTGGAGAAGATGGTCAGCGACGGCTCCTGGCAGAAGGCGGTCGACAAGAACCTCGGCCCGGCCGACTACAAGAACGAGCCCGCGCCGAAGATCGGCAACATCGTCAAGTAACGCGACGGTCCACCGGCGTGCCGCCGTCCACCGCGATCGAGGCGGCGGCGCGCCGCGCTGCCCACGTACGCCACCCACCCGGAAGCGCGGGAGATCGTGTTCGACTTTCTTTCAGACTATGACAATCCGAGCCTGTTGGGCGCCTTCTGGATGACGGTGAAGCTCACCTTCTTCTCCGGCGTCGGCTCCCTGGTCTGGGGCACCCTCCTGGCCGCGATGCGGGTCAGCCCGGTCCCGCTCATGCGGGGCTTCGGCACGGCCTACGTGAACATCGTCCGGAACATCCCCCTCACCGTCATCATCCTGTTCTGCTCGCTGGGTCTCGCGGACATCTTCCGCGTGACGATGGGCGCCGACGACTTCAAGGTCCAGGGTTTCCGGCTGGCGATCCTCGGCTTCGTCGCCTACACCGCGGCCTTCGTCTGCGAGGCGCTGCGCTCGGGCATCAACACGGTGCCGATGGGCCAGGCGGAAGCGGCGCGCGCCATCGGCCTGAACTTCACCCAGACCCTGCGCCTGATCGTGCTGCCGCAGGCGTTCCGCGCGGTCATCGGCCCGCTGGCCAACGTCCTGATCGCGCTCACGAAGAACACCACGGTGGCCGCCGCGATCGGCGTCGCCGAGGCCGCGTACCTGATGAAGGAAATGATCGAGAACGAGGCTCAGACGCTGCTCATCGGCGCGGTCTTCGCCTTCGGTTTCGTGGTACTGACCCTGCCCACCGGCCTCTTCCTCGGCTGGCTGAGCAAGCGACTGGCGGTGAAGCGATGAGTTCGGTCCTCTACGACACCCCGGGCCCCCGTGCCAAACGGCGCAACGTGGTCCTCTCGGTGGTCTTCGTCGTCCTGCTCGCCGCGCTGGTGTGGTGGGTCTGGACGGTCCTGGACGACAAGGGCCAGCTGGAATGGGCCCTGTGGAAGCCGTTCACCCAGTCGGAGGCATGGACGACCTACCTGCTGCCGGGCCTCGGCGAGACCCTCAAGGCGGCGGCGCTCGCCATGGTGATCGGCCTTCCGCTCGGCGCGGTCTTCGGCATCGCCCGCCTCTCCGACCACCGCTGGGTGCGGGGCGTGGCCGGCACGGTGGTCGAGTTCTTCCGCGCCATCCCGGTGCTGCTGCTGATGCTGTTCGCCAACGAGGTCTACGCCCGCTCCACGGACGTCGGCACCGAGAGCCGGCCGCTCTACGCGGTCGTCACCGGCCTGGTGCTCTACAACGCGGCCGTCCTCGCCGAGGTCGTCCGGGCCGGCATCCTCGCGCTGCCCAAGGGGCAGACGGAGGCGGCCCAGGCGGTCGGGCTGCGCAAGGGCCAGACGATGACCCTCATCCTGCTGCCGCAGGCGGTGACCGCGATGCTGCCGGCCATCGTCAGCCAGCTCGTCGTCATCGTGAAGGACACCGCGCTCGGCGGTGTGATGATCGGCTTCACCGAGCTGCTCAGCGAGCGCGCGACCCTGGCGGCGAACTACGCCAACGTCATCCAGAGCTTCGTCGTCGTGGCGATCATCTACATCGTCGTCAACTTCATCCTCACGAGCTTCGCGAGCTGGCTGGAGAAGCGGCTGCGGCGGAGCAAGAAGAGCACGGGGGCGGTGCTCGGCGCGACCGACATGGAGGAGATGAACCCGGCGGCGGTGGGCGGCACCTTCGGCACGGGCGCCGGCGGCACCATCTGATGAGCAGTCAATTGGCCTGAACGGCTTGCTCGTACGACTCGGAGGCAGTGGCATGATCGCCACTGCCTCCGTCACTTGACGCAAACACCGGCAATGGGTTGCATACGTTCTGTGATCGTGCACCCTGCTCCAACCTCCTGTTCACATATGTCCCTCGGGACTCCACCGCGAGCGGGGAGCGCCGCGCCGTGGACCCTGTGATCATCGTCGGGGCGGGGCCCGTCGGGCTCACGCTCGCCCTCGCCCTGGCCCGCCAGGAGGTCCCCTCCGTGGTCCTCGACGAGGGCCCCGGCAAGGACGAACCCCGCCTCGCCCGCACGGCCGTCCTGCACCCGGACACGGCCGCCCTCGTGGCCCGTCTGACCGGGACGCCCCTCGACGACCTGGGCGTCCACTGGACCGGCTGGCGCTCGATGCGGCGCAAGCAGGTGATGCGCGAGGTGGACTTCGAGGGGGCCGGTGTCGATTCAGGTGCCGGGGGCTTCGGCTCGGAGGGCACCGGTGATCTCGAGGTGGCCGGCCGCGCGCCGCTGCACCTCGCCCAGCACGTCCTGACCGGCGCGCTGCGGGCCGCCCTCGCCGAGGAACGGCTGGTCAAGGTCGCCACCGACAGCAGACTCGACTCGATCGAGCAGGAGCCCTCCGGCGTCACCGCCCACACCCGTGGCCCCAAGGGCACGTGGTGGCGCGGCAGTTACCTGATCGGCTGCGACGGCCCCCGCTCCACCGTCCGCAAGCTCCAGGACATCCGCTTCCCCGGCCGTACGGCGGTGGAGCGCCACGCGGTCGCCGCCCTGCGCACCGAACTCCCCTGGGAGGGACGCGCGTTGCTGCACCGGATGCCCCCGTGGCGCACGAGCGGCGCCTCGGCCGGCGAGGTCACCGCGCGCCCCCTCCCGGACGGCGTGTGGCGCCTGGACTGGCTGCTGCCCCCGGGCAAGGACCTGGTCACGCCCGAGCTGCTGATCGCCCGCGTCCGCGAGACCCTCACCGGCTGGACGGGCGGCTCCGCGCCGTCGTACGACCTCCTCGACACCGGTGTGCACACCGTGCACCACCGGCTGGCCCGCCGTTGGCGTGCGGGCCGCGTCCTGCTCGCCGGGGACGCGGCGCACCTGCTCGGGGCGCTCGGCACCCAGGGGCTCGACGAGGGCCTCAGGGACGCCGACAACCTCGCCTGGAAGCTGGCCCTGGCCTGGCACCACGGCCCGCACGAGGCGCTGCTCGACAGCTACCCACCCTCTGGATCAACCAGGGCATGTTCACCGACGCCGGCATGCAGGAGGGCTGGACCTCCCAGGACTTCGCCGCGGTCGCCAAGCAGGCCACC